>SLKG01000084.1 GCA_007134735.1 Kiritimatiellia bacterium | reverse complement strand
GCGAGCTCCGGACGCAGAATATCCGGTTGAACCCAACCCCAGTCGCCTCCCCGTTCGGCATGTGCGCCATCCGAGAGCGTGCGTGCCAATTCAGCAAAATCATGCCCTGCTCTGAGCTTTTCCAATATATCTTCTGCTTTGCGGTAGGCCTTATTGTCTTTCGGTTCCTCTGATTCGCCCCGTTGGATGGCGATCAGGCGCAGATGAATCTTTTCGGGTGTGTGGAATTCATCCCGCCGCGCCTGATAGGCCTGCCGAACCGCACCCGGAGATACGGCGACATAATTCAATACGGCTTCCCGCTGTAAAAACATGACCATGAGACGCTCCCTCATCTGCTCGCGGAATTCCTTCAGCGTTATGCCGTCCTCGGCCAGGGCTTCGATGAACGCGGCGCGGTTATGGTTGAAATTTTCCGAGATAATGTCCCGGATTTGATCGTCCACAAGCGATTCAGGGATTCGCCCCTCCATCTGTTCGAATTCTTCCAGAATGAGTGCCCGTTCGATCAGTGTTTCAAGCGTGCGTTGATAGGCGATCTCCAGATGTTCGGCCAACTGTTCCCCGCGATACCGGTTGCGTAATTGAGATTCCAGGGTCTGAAGTCCTGCGAGCACATCGCTGACCGTGATCACCCGCTTATTCACAATGGCCGCGTACCCATCAACGGGGACCGGTTGGGCGTTCGTGCTCTCCACAAAAAGGGCAAGCAATCCGATATACATACTACAGGTTATTACAACTTTGATTTTCATGGGTTCGCCCTTTATTCACAGTGATTTGAATGCGTCACTATCCCATAAGTCGGGGTTGACCGCAATGTTCTTTGGGTACAAGAAAAGGAAGCAGATAAGCCCATATGAGGACCTTGTATGGTCTGTCCCTGTCCAGGTTTCGGTGTATAAGTCTGTCCCTGGTTGTCGTTCAGACCCGAGGGCCACGGCGGGCGGCTGATATGTCTGTCCCTTGGTGTGCTTGCGGGCTCGCAGGCGAAGCCCCGGCATGCATTTATTCAAGGGATTCTCGAAATACTTCGATTCGGTAGAATCGGCGGCTTTGGGTCGGGGCGCCGCCGGTGGTGTCGGGGCTTTCATCGTCGATGAACGTGTGACTGACGGGATCGTTGCCCTCGTTTGTGAATTCGCCGTAGTCCGGATCTTCGAACGCATGCCACATCAGGGGCGTCGATGTCAGGTTGTCGTCGGTGTAATAGATCCGGTACGAACGTCCGGGTTGTGCGGTAAAGGCCACATGGCGCTGGGTGACGCCCGCATCGGTTTCGATTTCGTCCACCCGGAACACGGAATTCGAATCGAGCGGGTCGGTGCCGGCTAAATCCTCCTCCCAGTTCAGCATTCCGTCGCCATCAAAGTCCCCCAAGGGATTCAAGGGGTAGACGGCCTCGCTGATATCGCTTGGATCACCCTCGATTCCCACCGTGCTGACCGGGATGATCTGTGCATAAATCGGCTGATTCCAATCCAGATCGGTCAGTATGAAAGATTCCACATTCCCGACGTTTTCGTCGAAGACATCGTTGCCGCCGGGCGTCGTGCCGACTACCAGCCGGTAATAGGCCACGCCTTCGAAGTCAGACGCGTCCCAGACAAATTCCACTTCGTTTGTCAGGGTATAGGCCATGGTGGTCGCGTTGGCCGGGGTGCCGGGCGCGTCCGGTGGCGTCACATCAAAGACCTGGAGATACTGCGCTTCATAAGGATTGTCTTCCCACCCCTGTTCCGTCGTGGGCACCTGATTCAGACTAACGAAGAGGCCATGGTCGAGGATATCCTGACCCGTGCGCGGTTCAGGATCGCCGTTTCCGTCCACCCAGAGCCAAGTATCAGCCCGGTTGGTTTCAATATTTGTATAGGCGGCGAGATTTTTCACGTTGTAAAGCCGTCCAGGCTGAATGCCGAACAGATTCTGACCGTTTTGTTCGATATTCACATTGAAGTGGCCGGATTGTCCGCTACTGCGATCAAGATTCACGAAGCCGAATACCACGTCGCTGATGGCCGGCGACGCATTTGGCGCCTCGTATTTCGCCACCGAATGGATGTTCTGCTGAACGCTGCCGTCCGTTTGGTTCAGGAAGTATCGGTTTGAGCTGCGCAAGGCAGGGCTTTGATGGCGTGCGCGGTTGATCGCCGCATAGACCGGATACAACTGCAGATTTCCGAAACTGCTATCCTGCCATACCGGCTCCATGGAGTTGTACGTCTTGAAGTGCGGAATCATTTTTCCGAAGTTCAGCTCATACCGGCTGAAGCCCCAAGTGCGCGAGATGCCCAGTTCTTGGCCGTAAAAAATCATCGGTGCGCCGTCGATCGTGCTGGCTGCCGCGTATCGGATGAGGGCCTCCCACGGATCCACATAGTTTTCCTCATCGTGCGATACATTGTTCAGCAAGACCAGGCCCTGACCATAGGCATTCCGCCGCTGCTCGAAGATGTCGCGGTACGCGTTCGCCGTCGTCGCACCCTTCAGGGCGAAGACGATATTTTCGTTCAGTATGTCAAAATGCCGGTTTGACCGGTAGGTCGGCGGGCCGCCGTCGAGTGATTCGGACATGAACACGAAGTCCCATTTCACGCTACGGGTCTTGTTGATGATGTATTCCCACGCCTGCGGCGGCAGGCCCTGCCCAAAGTCGGCGCGCAGGCCGTCGATCCCGCGAAACGATTCTTCGGGCGGCGTGCCCCGGGGATGACCGGTTTTTTCGAGCCAGTAGGGGATGTATTCGGAGAAATACACCCAGACATTGCGGGTGATCTGATCCCAGTTGTTCTCGTAGTCAAACCAGTCTTCCTCGTTATTGTAGGCTCCCCGATTCGCTTCCGTGCATACCAGCGCGGCATAACGGCCGAAGAACACGTCGTACACATCGTTCCATTTTCCAAAATCCACGCGATCGGGCGCCACGGCAATGCTGTTGGCGTCGAAGGCGCGGTCGCAATAGTTCCCTTCGAGCGAATAGAAACGCGCCTCGACACTGCGGATCTCGGTGGTGGGCGTCGCGTTTGTGGCGAAGAGTTCCACGCCCAGTTCCGCCAATTCCGCGTCCCAAGCCGTATGATTAAACGCGGCGTCCACCATGATGAAGATGCCCGCCTCCGATGCGTCGTGCACAAAGTTTGTAAAGGCAACCATGGCGTCTTCTCGCGTGTTGCCACGGCTCATTTCGGGCATGATCTCAAAGAAATTCTTCACCGCATAGGGACTCCCCAAATCATAGGGCTGTCCCGTATCGGGATTGATCTCCTTGCCGTCCTCGTGGTTGGGATGGACCGGCTGAAACCAGAGCCAATTGACGCCAAGATCCTTTAGATAATTGAGGTTCACGCGGTTGTTAAAGACCGCGCCGTCGCCGCCGTGCAGGTCCTCGAACGTACTGCGCTGGGCGAATGAGGGACCCGATGCGTTCACGTTAAGCGTATTGATTTCGTACATCACAATATCGCGCGCGATGGTGGGAGAGACGACAATCGCATGATCGCGCCGGCCATCCTGAGTGTACCACACCCAGTTCGTGTTGGCCTCGGTTCGATATCGTGCGGTCAGGCGATAGGCGCCGGTTTTTTCCGCATGGAGCGTGAGATTGTATTCCAGATGGGCCGTGACCTCATCCATGGCGTAGGCCTTGTAGTAGCGGTCGTCGTCTCCGACATTGATGGTGTGCCCGTCCGGCGGCCAGATGCCTTCCTCAACCAGTTCGGAACCGCGGAGGTAGGTGTTTGTTGCGAAGTCGCGCCGATTCAGATTGCTGAAGATTTCCACGTCGGTCAGGGGGTCGCCGGCATTGGGGCGGAACACGATCTGCAGGGGCTTCGTATCGCCGGCGACCTCGTCGATGAAGAACTTGGTGGTTGTGTAATTCCCGGGCACCCCATTGATATAAAGTTCCGGTTCGCCGTCCTGCGAGATCCGAAAGCTGAAGGTCTGTTCATCGGTCCCGGCCTGGTAATCGGCGAATCGTTCCGGACCGTTGTCGTGCCAGACGCCGATCCGATACTTGACCTCGCCAAAGATGTTCAGGTTGCTCACCGTGCCGAACCACCACATGGCGTGGCCTCGCGGATCAGGATCCGCTTGCGTGTGGTCGAAGTCCATTGTCCGCACCATCGTCGAACCGTTTCCCGTGCCGAAATCGCCGGAGGGCTCGGATCCATCGGTGGTATAATAAACGGCCGCGTTGTCGATCCATTTCCCGCTGCCGTCGCTGTTCGCGTAGCCCACCTTGACCCAGAACTGCACGTTGCTCCCGCCGTATACCACGCGGTTGTTATTGTGCCAGACCCACGCGGCATCGCCGGGGGTGGAGAGATGGTAATTCCGGCCGTTGTTGTTGGCCCAGGAGAGGGACAGGAAGTCCACGTCCTGGCCGGAACCGGTTGCCAAGGTGTTGGAGGTCGCCGTGGACGAGAGCGCGTACCACTCGTAGGTTGTGCCGGCGGCCAGTTCGGAGAGGGTTGCGGTGGCCGTATTACCCACCAGCTCGGCCGGCACGATGCGGGAAGTGGTCCAACCATCCGTGGTGTAACGAACATAGGCCTTCTGTTCGGGGGGCGGATTGGCGTTGAACGTAATCGTGATGTTGACTTCTGCGTTGGTTTCAAAGGTACCGTTCCCGCCGCTCACTTCCGTGATGAAGGCGGGCTCGCCGGAGAGTTCCATGACCGAAATTCGCGTATCGGCCTCGACGCCCGGATCTCTTGCCGTGAACACATAATAAAAGCCGCTCGTCATCCCGCCGGTCACCGTGCTATCCGGCGGCGTTCCCTCAGAATACCAGTACATGTCGCCGACCTGGTTTTTGGTCAACGATGAACCGCCCCATTGATTATCCCAATTGGCGGCCACGAGTTTCAGTCCCATGGCCGTGGTATCGCCGGCCACAGCCGTATAGCGAAACCAATCGTGGAAGCCGTCGGGTCCGGTGTATTTGGCGGCGCTGGACGCGTCGAGGTCCCAGCCATTGATGGTGCCGGGAAACTTGATCTCGCCGTCCTCCCAAGCCCCAGCCATGAGCGGGAGGAGGAGAATGGAACACAGGATGGGCAGAAAACGGGACTTCATAATCATAAACCTTTGATAAATTTAGCCATGACTCACCCCACGCCGCCCACCTTGCCAGAGGCGCAGGAGCTAAAACGTATTACCTCATAATAAACCACAGAATCAGAGTTGTGTCCATAGTGACCTTACGTTCCGATGGACACGCGTTAGGGACAGACACTTTGGGGGCGGTTTTCGGCTCGGCGAGACGCCTCGCCCTACCTGTGAAAGCTTAGGAAATACCGAAGGCTGGTAGGGCGAACCTGCCTGCCCGTCCTCCGGCGGGTCCCGGTGAGCCGGGTTTTGAGACAGTCTCGGAAGCGTGCCCCTCTAGCATGTAGGGCTGAGCGGGGTTGTAAAGTGTCTGTCCCTTCAGGACATCCCTTCAGGACATCGCGCGCAAGCGCGCTTCCTACACGAAGAGTCGTGGGGGGGGTAGGGACGGAGAATTTTCGTGTTTTTCCGCTTGCGCGGGGTGGGCGGCGTGTTATATTCGCCGCTCTTAATCGGGTTCCGCCCCCGGCGGAACGGAAGCGAGCGTCCTTTCCTGCCTCGGAGGGACCAAAGCGGATTTTCCCGACGCTCAAACGGCTGATGGGAATATATATGGAGGTATGACGTGGCTGCCATAGGTGAAGTCCATTCGGACATAGGTGTGCCGGACCTGCTGGAAGCGGGTTTGCACTTCGGACATCAAACCAAACGCTGGAATCCCAAAATGAAGCGCTTCATCTTTGATGAGCGCAATGGGATTTACATCATTGATCTCGTACAGAGCCTTGAGCATCTCAAGCAGGCTCAGCAGTTTCTGTACGATACCATCGTGCGCGGGAAAAAGGTGCTGTTTGTGGGCACCAAGAAGCAGGCCCAGGAGCCGTTGCGCGAGGCGGCCGATCGGCTGAACCAATTCTACGTGACCCATCGCTGGCTGGGGGGGACCCTGACCAATTTGACCACGGTCCGGAACAGTGTGTCGCGGATGCGCGAACTCGAAAAGCTTCTCAAGGAGGATACGCAGGCTCAGCCCACTTCCAAGAAGGAAGCGGCAAAACTGCGCCGGGAGTATCAGAAATTGTACCGGAATCTATGCGGCATTGCGGATATGGACCAGGCGCCGGGCGCGATGTTCGTGGTGGATATCAATCGCGAAAAAATCGCGGTGGCCGAGGCCAACCGGCTGGGCATTCCTGTTGTGGCGCTGGTGGATACCAATTGTGATCCGGACCCCATCGATTATCCCATTCCCGGAAATGACGATGCGATCCGGGCGATCCGCCTGATTGTGAAGACGGTTGCCGACACGGTTCAGCAGGCGTCCAACGAGTATGCCCGTATTGCCGCCGAGGAGGCGCGGCGACGCCAGATCGAAGAAGCGGAAGCGGCGGCCAAGGCGAAAGCGGCCGAAGCGGAACGCAAGGCCCGGGAAAAAGAACGTAAAGCCAAGGAGGCCGAAGCCAGGAAGCAGGAACAGGCGCGACTCGCCGAGATCCGGGCCAAAGAGGATCAGCGGAAGGCCGAGGAAGCCCGGAAGGTGCGCGAGCAGGCTGCGGCCGAGCGCAAGGCGGCGGCCGATAAACCGGCGGAAACACCAGCCGGACCGGCACCGGATGAACCCGCGTCGGAAGCCGCTGTCCCGCAGGGTGAACCGGCTCCCCGGGTTGAAACCGAATCTCAAAAAACCGAGGCGTCCGAGGTCCCGGAGGCGGAAAAGCCGTCCCCCGAGAAGCCGGATAAGGCCGAATCGGCCTCTGTGCCGGCTCCCGGCGATTCATCGGACGAGAAGAAGAAGGCGGAGTGAGCAAGGAGCGACGTCTTCTGGGGACAGATTGAATTCAAAAGGAGATAGGAATATGGCGGAAATCAGCGCAGCACAGGTAAAAGAACTCAGAGACGCCACGAATGTGAGCATGATGGAATGCAAAAAGGCGCTTGTCGAGGCCGGCGGCGACAAGGATGCGGCCGTCCGGCTGCTCCGTGAACGCGGGCTTGCCATTGCGGGAAAGAAATCCACCCGCACGGCCAAGGAAGGCTTGGTGGCCGCCGAGGTGAGCGACGGTGGCAAACTCGGCGTGATGCTCGAGGTCAATTGTGAAACTGATTTCGTGGCCCGCAACGAGGTGTTCCAGGCGTTTGTCAAGGACCTCCTGGTTAAAGCGCGAGACGTGGGCGACGACGAACTGGCCGACGCCGTCAAGGACGAGGTCGTTGCGAAAGTTGCCGAAATCGGGGAAAACATTATTGTCCGCCGCAATATCAAATATGAAGTTCAGGGTACCGGCCTGATCGCCAGTTATATCCATTTGGGCGGCAAGATGGGCGTTCTGATCGAGGTCGGCTGCGAAAAAGAGGAAACGACGCAGAACGCCACGTTCAAGGAACTCGTAAAAGACATCACCCTGCACATCGCGGCGTGCAATCCTCTCTGCCTGAAGCGCGACGAGGTGCCTGAAGAGTTGATCCGGTCCGAACGTGAAATTTTCGCCAAGCAGGTCGAAGGCAAGCCGGAAAACATCATTGAAAAGATTGTAACCGGAAAGCTCGAGAAATACCTGGGGCAGATCTGCCTGGTGGAACAGGCGTTTGTCAAGAATCCCGATCAGTCCGTCACCCAGGTGTTGGAAGAAAAAGGCGGGGAACTGGATGATGCGCTGAGCATCCGCCGGTATGCACGGTACCAGATCGGGGCGTAAGACGGCTACCCGGCGGGAGACGAAAGCGATTGCACGCGGGTGGGCGCTCGGTTTCCGTGCCCGGCCGCCGTCGCTTTACCGCTCCCAGTATGCCTTCAATTTCCCGAGCCCGTCACGGATGCGATCCACATCGATACCGGAATAGGCAAACCGAACGTATTCCCGCTCTTCACCGGGAAGTGGTTTTCCAAAATGGCTGCGGGAGCAGAAGGATACCCCTGTTTCTTTCAGGGTATCCATCCGGAATTTCTGGGGATCCGTATAGCCCAGACGCTGGTAGACATCGGTGACGTCCGGGAAGAGGTAGAAGGTGACTTCGGGTTTATACACCGAGACGCCTTCGATATCGCGCAATGCCTCCACCAGCACATCACGCCGTTCCTTAAGGATGCGATTGATTTCAAGCGCACCCGACTGATCTCCGCGAAGCGCCTCTACGCCGGCATGCTGTACAAAATGGTTTGAGCAGGACTCCTGATTGACGTTCAGCTTATTGATCACCTCAATGACTTCCTTCGGTCCCAGCGCGCCGCCCAGCCGCCAGCCCGTCATGGCATATCGCTTGGAGAACGACATCAGAATAACCGTTCGTTCCTGCATGCCCGGCAGACTGGTAATGCTTTTGCTCTTACCCGAATAACGGGTATGGAAATAAGGTTCGTCCGACAGGACCCACAGATTGTGCCGGATACACAGATCCGCCAACCACTCCATTTCTTCGTCGCTGGACTCAGCGCCCAGCGGATTTTGTCCGTTATTATAAATGAAACAGCGCGTACGTTCGGTGATGGCCGATTCGATCTTGTCGCGTTGCATCTGAAAACCCTGGTCGGTCATGGTATAGCCGTAGGGAATAGCCTCTCCGCCGTAGAATTGAATCTGCGACTCGTAGATGGGGTATCCCGGATTTGGGTAGAAAACGGCGTCGCCCTCGTTCATGAGCGCCTGTATGAATTTCCCGATTACCGGTTTTCCTCCCGGCTGAATGGAGACGTTTTCCATGTCGAAGTGAATGCCGCGGTTCCGGCCGAGATCCGCGGCTATGGCCTCGCGCAGCTCCGGTATGCCCGCCGCGGGGCAATAACCGGTCTTCCCATCGCGCATCGCCTGGTGGGCGGCTTCAATGATATTGAGCGGCGTGCGGATGTTCATATCCCCGAGATGAAAGGGATACACATCGTGTCCCTGGTCGGCCCAAGCTTTTGCGTCGGCGGATACGGCGAAGGCGGTTTCGGTTCCGAGATTCTCAATGCGTTTGGCGATCGTCATATGCGTGACTCCTTTCGTAACCCTCAATCATATGAGAAACGATAAGTGAAAGCAAGGCGTTGAACATGGAAGTTTCTTCTGGTGAATCGGTATTCATCAACAATAGGGGGTGTACACAGGATTAATTTGGGTTTAGGGTGAACATGAGTGCAGAAGGTCTGTCGAATATAAACAGAGGGGTAAGTTGTAATCGACACGAGGAGGAAACTCATGGCCAATAACCGAAAGTTATATGTAATACGCCTTATACTAAGGGGTTGTGCGTATTGTGCGGCGGTGGCCGTGGGCGGGGGGCTGTTATTCGCCTGTGCGCCCGATGCGCCGGAACCGTTAGTCCCGCCCCCGGATGAAGAGCAGGAGGAAGAACCTCAATATTTCCCAATGGATCCGGAACCCACGATTCCACCCGATCCGGAACCGACCCCCTATCAAGAACACGAAGGCCTGGAGATCGATGTGCCTGACGCGCCTGATCCGATATGGTCTGAAGAAGAAACAGAGTAGTACAAAACCCATCAAAAGAGAAAAAGGAGATCTATTCATGATGATGGAACACGTACGAGGCATAAGAGCGCTGGTCGCGGTGGCGGCCGTTTCCGTGGCGGGCGGATTGGCCCACGCCGAAATGTGGGGTGCGCCGGAACCGGCGGAGGAGCCCGCGCCTCCGGTATTTGAACAACCGGAACCGGCGGAAGAGCCCGCGCCTCCGGTATTCGAGCAACCGGAACCGGTGGAAGAACCGGCTCCCCCGGTATTTGAGGAACCCGAACCCCGGGCGCCCGCGGAACCCGATCCGGCTATGGAAATGATGCAGATTCGCGGCGAGCTTGAAGCCATCTCGCAACAGCTGGCGCAGATTCAGCAGCAGGCCATGGAGGTACAGGCTGTGATGGACGCCATGGCGGACTTCGAGAGCCGGCTCCAGAGTAAGATGAAGGAAGTGGCTCCGGATATGGCGGATGAGATCGAGGAAACCGAGGAGTTGATTGACGATCTTCGCGCGGTCGAAGACCCGCATATGCTTTCGCCGGAGGAAAGCCAGGAATTCGAGGCGAAATTCTCCCGTTTCCAGCAGTTGGTTCAACAGCTGCAGCCGGTGGAACAGCAGGCCAGCATGGATCCGGAGGTCGTCCAGGCCCGCGAGGAAGCCGAAGAGGCCATGTTGGATGCGATGACGCAGATCGAACCGCGCACCCAGGAAATGCTGGAAGAACAAGATGAACTGATCCAGCGTTTTCAGGCGCTGCAACAACAGCAACAACCACAACAGCCGCCTGCGCCTCAATTTGAGGCTCCGCAATACGAATAACGTATACCGGCTGATTGTACTCCACACGCGCGCCGGAAGTCCGCAGGGCTTCCGGCGCGTTGCATAAGGTCCCCCATTACCGATGGTCTTCGGATGAGCGGCGAACCGTTACCAGGTGGCGTCCCCCCAGGGGGGGGCGGACGGGTTGCGGGAATAAATGTACTTGCCACAAACTTCGCCATGATTGATTTTAGTGGCCATGAGCACGGATGAAGATCTTCGTTATGCGCAGATTCCCATGCGGTCGATCGGGCCGGTCCGTTTGCTGGGTGAAGTGGAAGGCGAGATCCGGGTGCCCCTGGCCACATTGGAGACTCCCTTATGGCCGTCCGTGAACCGGGGGGCGCGGGTATCGGTCCTGTCCGGGGGGGTTCAAACCACGGTTATGGATGACCGGATGACCCGCTCGGTTGTCTTTGAGGGCCCGGATGCGCAGACTACGCGTGATGTCTGGAACCGGTTGCGCGGGCGCCGGGATGAACTCGAAGGCGTGGTTCGGTCCACCAGCCGTTATGCCCGGCTCGTGGATATGCATGTGCAATGGGTCGGCAACCTGTTCTATATCCGCTTCGAAATGGAAACGGGTGATGCGGCCGGTCACAACATGGTGACGGCGGCCGCGGATCAACTGATGAATTGGATCGTCCGCGAATATCCCCGGCTCTCCTATGTTTCCGTATCGGGCAACTACTGCACGGACAAGAAGGTTTCGGCCGTGAACGGAATCCTGGGCCGCGGCAAGTATGTGATTGCCGAAGCGGTGATTCCCGAAAAGATATGCCGGCGGCATCTCAAAACCCCGCCCGACCGATTGGTTGATTTAAACACCCGCAAGAACCTGTTGGGCGGCATTCTGGCGGGGGGGGTGCGTGCGGCAAATGCGCATTTTGCCAATATGCTGCTGGCATTGTACCTGGCGACGGGACAGGATGCCGCGAATATCGTTGAAGGATCGCAAGGCATCACTCATGCGGAACGCCGTGGCGACGACCTGTATTTCTCCGTGACGCTGCCCAACATCATTGTGGGGACGGTAGGCAGTGGAAAGGATCTTCCATTTGTCCGGGAGAATTTGGAACAGCTGGGTTGTCTTGAGGAACGGGCCCCGGGAGCAAATGCCCGGCGGTTGGCCGCCGTGGCCGCCGCCGCGGTGTGGTGCGGGGAACTCTCGTTGCTGGCCGCGCAGACCCGTCCCGGCGAGCTGATGCAAACGCATATGAAAATGGAGCGTGCATGAGCGATTCCGTCAACGACCGGAAAATCGAACATATCCGCATCATTGAATGTGATCGGGATGTGGATCGAAATAAGCATTTCTTTGACGGCATCCGCCTGTGCCATCGTGCGCTGCCCGAAGTTTCGCTGGAGGAAGTGGATCCCTCCGTTGAGTTCATGGGGCGGAAGCTATCCTTTCCCCTGTTAATTTCATCCATGACGGGCGGCGACCACGAATTGGTTCGCACCATCAACCGCAACCTCGCGCAGGCGGCGGAGAAGACGGGCGTGGCCATGGGCGTCGGGTCGCAACGGGTGATGTTTGACAACGCATCGGCCCGCGCCAGTTTTGAAATTCGCCCATATGCTCCCCATGCCCTTCTGTTTGCCAATCTCGGCGCGATTCAACTGAATTACGGTTTCGGTATCCGGGAATGCCGGGAAGCGGTCAAGACCGTGGGCGCGGATGCGCTCTACCTGCATTTGAATCCGCTTCAGGAGGCGGTTCAGCCCGAGGGGAACACCCGGTTTTCAGGTCTGGCCGATCGTATGGCCGACATGGCGGGCGCCCTGGATTGTCCGGTGGTGGTGAAGGAGGTCGGGGCCGGCCTTTCGGTTCCGGATGTCGAGTTGCTGATTCGGGCGGGTGTACGTTATGTGGACGTTGCCGGCACGGGAGGAACGTCCTGGAGCCGCATAGAGCATCACCGCAGTCGTCCGGCGCCCCGTGACACCACGCGATCCGCGCCGCCGGACGAGGCCGCGGAGGAGTCCCTGGGCATCGTTTTTCAGGACTGGGGCATTCCCACCCCGCTGGCGCTTCAGCGACTGGGCCCATACCGGGATCGAGTCACCCTGATCGCTTCGGGCGGGATACGGACCGGCCTGGATATGGTCAAGGCCATGATCCTGGGCGCATCGTTGTGCGGGATTGCGTCGCCGTTTCTGAAACCCGCGATGGAGTCTCCCGAATCCGTCGAACGGGTAATCCGTCGGCTGGAGCGCGAGTTTTGCACGGCCATGTTTCTGCTGGGCGTCCAGGACGCGGCGGCCCTGGCCGGAAATACATCGCTGATCCTTTCCTGATTCCGTGCGTGGGAGGGGCGAAAACGGCATGAGGAACGATGACGCATGCAGGCATGGAAACGATGGGAAGCGGCATGACATGAAAACGCGCGCGCCGGGGAAATTGATTTTGTCGGGCGAACATGCCGTGGTGCATGGCCGGCCCGCCCTTGTGACCGCGGTCAACCGGTATGCAGAAACAACGCTGACGCCGCGCGAAGACGGGATCGTGCACGTTGATTTCCCTCCGTTCCGTCGCGATGCATGTATTCCCATGGCGGAATTACCCGCTTTCAGGCAGAAGGCCGACCGGAACTATGCCGAGTTCCTGGAGGGAGAACGGCCCATTCGCCGCGTTCTCGATCATCCCGTGGAACTGCTCTACTACACCGTAGCGCGTGTGATGGAGGAACGGGGATCGCCATGTGCCTCCGGATGCCGGATCGCGTTGCGCTCCGACTTGCCGATGGGTTGCGGGATGGGGGCGTCCGCCGCGGTAATCGTGAGTGTCCTGGGGGCGTGTTTGCGTCAAGCCGGTGTGAACGCCGCGGCGGATGATGTGTTTCATCGGGCCTGGGATATCGAGAAGCTTCAACACGGCCGGCCCAGCGGGGTGGATCCGTACATTTCGGTGCACGGCGGCCTGGTCCGGTTCCGCGAAGGGCGCGCGGACCCGGTTGAAACGGTTCCGATGAAACTATATCTAGTCCATACCGGCGCGCCCGAATCCACGACGGGGGAATGTGTGATGGACGTGGCGCGTCGATGGAACGATCATTCCGTGTGGGACGAATTTGAGCGGGTTGTCCTGGAATTGGAAGAAGCGATGAAGAACGCGGATACCGGGCGAATGAGAAGGGCGGTCCGGGAAAATCATCGATTGCTCTGTCGCATCGGGGTGGTGCCGCACCGGGTTCAATCCTTTATACGCGAATTGGAAGGGGAGGGGGCGGCGGCCAAAATCTGCGGCGCGGGATCCATTTCCGGCGAGGCCGGCGGAATGGTGTGGGCGTTATGCGACGAGGCTCCTGAAGCCTTGTGCCGCCGCTTTGAATACGATTTGATGAGTGTGGAGCCGGAGCCCCGGGGTTGGCAAGTGTTGGACGAGGGCGGATCAAGCAAGGGAAACGAATGAACACAAGCATACGGGCCACCGTGCCGGGAAATCTGATGCTGATGGGAGAACACGCCGTGTTGCACGGCAAGCAGGCTCTCGCGTGCGCGGTGACCGATTCCATGCGTGTGATCCTGAAACCGCGCACGGATACCCGGATTCGTATATTCTCCGATCTGGGAGAATGCGAAACGGAGGTTTCGCGGATCCATATCGTATCGCCTTTTCGCTTTGTGCTGACCGGTGTGGCGCATTTCCGCGACCGATTGCCGTCTGGTTTTGATCTTCATATCGAAAGCGATTTTTCGGATGACGTCGGATACGGTTCATCAGCCGCGGTTACCCTCGGGACTCAAGCGGTGCTATCCGCATGGATGGGGGAACCCGCGGACCCGGACACCTTGTTTCAGAAGAGCCTGGCCGTGGTACGGGCCGTACAGGGACGGGGTTCGGGCGCCGACGTGGCCGCCAGCGCTTTTGGGGGCATGGTGGCGTATCGCATGGAGCCGGTGACGATTGAGCCACTCAGGCGGACACATCCCATCACCGTGGTGTATTCGGGTTACAAGAAACCGACGGTGCAGGTTATTGAGCAGGTGGAATCTTCACGCGCCCGGCATCCGGCGCTGTTTGACGGTTTGTTCGACCTGATTGATGCCGCCGCGCGCGAGGCGGTGGACGCCGTCCGCCGCGAAGACTGGGCGGCGATGGGGCGCTTGATGAACATTCAACAGGGGTTCATGGAAGCGCTGGGGGTTGCGGACCGGACCCTTTCCCGGATGGTGTACACGCTTCGGGAGCAACCCGGCATACAGGGGGCCAAGATCTCCGGCGCCGGTTTGGGGGACTGCGTGGTAGGGTTGGGCCGGTTCACCAATCCCGATTATCCGTATCAAACAATGAACACGAACATGAATGAAGCGGGGTTGCGCATTGACTAAACAAGAAGTAGTGAAGGCCATACTGGCCAGCCGGCCGGTGGTCTCGTCCGGGGCGGGCCGCGCGTTTGCGCCGGCCAACATTGCGCTGTGCAAGTACTGGGGCAAGCGGGACGAGGAATTGAATTTACCGATGACGTCCAGCCTCTCGGTTTCGTTGGACGGCCTGGGAACCACCACCGAGATTTGTTTGCGCGGGGATGTCGACCGGTTGTATCTGCATGACCGCGAATTGGCGCCCGATTCGGAATTTGCGCGGCGAACCTCGTCCTATCTCGATTTATTCAGGCCCGAATCATCGGCGGGATTCGAGGTTCGAACCCGCGGCGACATTCCGGTAGCGGCGGGACTGGCCTCCTCCGCGTCGGGTTTCGCCGCGCTGATCCTGGCGCTTGATCAACTATTCGGCTGGGCGCTTGACGGCGTTTCGCTGTCCATACTGGCCCGGCTCGGAAGCGGCAGTGCGTGCCGTTCGGTTTTTGACGGATTCGTGGAGTGGCATGCGGGAACACGGACCGACGGGATGGACAGTCATGCCGAGCCTTTAAACGTGCATTGGCCGGAATTTCGAATTGCCCTGTTGACCCTTTCCGACCGGGAAAAACCGGTCGGTTCCCGGCCGGCCATGCGGCAAACCAAGAGAACGTCAACGCTCTATACCGCATGGCCGGTTCAGGCGGCGGCGGATCTCCGGGACATTCGGGCCGCGATATCGGATCAGGATTTCGAACGCCTGGGCCGGGTATCGGAATCGAATGCCTTGGCCATGCACGCCACCATGCTCGGAGCCCGTCCTCCGGTACTGTACTGGTTGCCTGAAACGGTGGAAACCCTTCAACGGATATGGGCATTACGGGGTGCCGGCGCCGCGATCTATGCCACCATGGATGCGGGTCCCAATGTAAAACTTCTGTTTGAAGCAAAGCACGAGGCCGCGGTTCGAGACGAATTTCCCGAAGCGCGCGTGGTGACACCGTTTGAGCGCGCCGAAGAAGCGTAACGGGAAAGACGATACGCCTTTCCGGAGCGGGGAGGGGGGGATTACTTCGGCATGGCGGCCAGGGCCTCGTCACTGCTATCGAAGATTTTCAGACGTTTACCCAATCCGAGCAAATCCATCGTTTTTACGATCTTCTTGTTCAGACCGCACAGATGAATCGAACCGAAATTGATCAGGGAATTGCGATGATATGATGCCAGCAACCCGATTCCCTTGCTGTTGATGTAGGTCAGCTTGGTGCAATCGAGAACAACCTTGATTCTCGGTGCCTTGCACAAGGGATCAAGCGTTTGCTTATACTGGTCAAACGTAGCCGAATCCACCGGTCCATCCAGTGTAATGATGGTCACGCCTTCCTTATTTTCCGTATAGATGTCCAGAACCGGTGTTGCCATGTTCGTAACCGTTCGGTTTATTGATGCGACCGGGCTGCCGAGCCATGGCCGCGTGATACCGGGGTATCGGTATCGGGCCCCCGCCCCGACATACTTTGTTGCGGGATATTTTTACGCGGAAGCTGACGGAAAGTCCAGCAGGAAAGAGACTTCCGGCGGGCCGGAAATGACTCGACGCACGAGGGGCGGTTGACCTAAAGTGATATTGGATTTCTTGCTTTTGCCGGTTCTGATGTATGGTAAGAGGGGCACATGTATTGGAGTGAGCCATGGTGATGCAGGATGCGCACGAATCGTCGGATCCCCGAGCCGGGGATATTATATTTGAATGTCCGTATTGCGCAAAGGGACTGGTGATAGACCGGCGCGGCGCCGGATTAATGATCACCTGTCCGGATTGCGACGAACGGATTCAAGTGCCGGCTTCCGGGAGCGCCGGCGAAGTCGAACGGGTCGAGGCGGGGGATGCGGGTCATGCGGCCGGCGGGGAATACAAGCATCTGGATGAGGACCTGGTATCCTCCCGGGAACGGGTGACCCAATTGATGAATGCGTTGGATGAGATGCGCAATCGGCGGGCTTACTTGGAGCGTTTGCGTTCGGACAACCTGGTTCGTTTTGAAAAGCTGGGTAACGAAATCGCCGCGATCCAGTCGGCCCTGGATCGCATGGGCGCCCTGTTGCAGGATGCCGTTTCGGAGTCCGCCTCCCCGCCGAATGACCCGCATTCATAAGGCCCGGGATCTTGATGCGTCCGTACGGATGGATTATGCTGATGTCGGGCGCGGAGAGGTATTCGTTCGGACATACTATGAAAACGACGATGGGCATAATCCTGTTATGCGTGATAGCCGCAGGCGGTTTCACGGTTGCCGGCGCGGCGGTGCCCCCGTTCGATCATTATCGTGTTATTCTTGACCGGAAACCGTTTGGCGACCCGCCACCCGAGCCCCGAGATCCACCGGTGCGGGCGGTCCCGGCCCATGAATCCTTTACCCGCCACATTCGCATATCCGCGCTCCTGGAGATGGAAGACGGCAGTATCCGGGTGGGTATTGTCGACGATCAAAAGAAGGACAGCTTTTTTCTGAGTGTGGGGGAAACCCGGGATGGATTGGAGCTGGTCACCGCGAATTATGAAGAGGAAGAGGCCGTTCTTCGAATGGGAACGGAGATGGCCGTGGTGAAGCTCAAGGCCGGAGAGGTGGAACTGGTACAACCCCAGGACCAGGATGCCCGGTTGCGGGAAGTGCGTGAACGAAGAGCCACGTACGAGGAGCGCCGTCGTCAGCGTGCGCTGCAGTCGGAACGACGTGTCCGCGAACCGCCCGAACCTGTATATACAGGGGAGGAATTACAGCGGCATCTCCGGGAATATCAAATGGAAGTGATCCGCCAGGGACTTCCACCCCTGCCGATTCCCCTGACCGAAGAAATGGACCGTCAACTGGTGGAGGAGGGCATCCTCCCGCCGATGGATTAAAAACGGTTCACGGAACGGGAACCTCAGCCGTTCCCGTTGTTGTCGTTGTTGTTGTTGTTCGGATCAGGCGTTGGATCGGGATCCGGGTCGGGATCGGGTGGCGGGTCGACGGCGGCGGTTCCTCTGAAGGTCGAATACTGGTTGGGTTCCGCCCAGGTTCCGCTCATGGTCGAGGTGGTTCCCTCCACAACAAACGTGCCCGACATGACACCCTCCACGCCGGTTGTGGTTTGTCCCTTTAGATTGAAAGTGGCGGAGGCGCGTGTTTGGGGATCTCCCGAAACGCTTCCTATGCGCCCGCGGAAGACCATGCCGTTATTATCGACGCCTTCCAGGCGGTCCCCGTTTTGAATCACGTTCATGGTCTGAATGGAGTTCCCGCTGTTCCGGGCAACCAGGGACCGCCCATTCGGGCCGGCATATACCCCGCTGACATTCATTCCGACGCGCCGCACGACCGAATCCCCGGACTGCAAACGGCAGCCAGAAAACGCCATCGAGGAAACCAGTAACGCGCCCCATAAAATCCGGCTAGTTGTGCGAGAGGGCATAAGCATAATTACATCCTTTCCATGGACGCTCAATCGGGTATACAATGCCCTGTATTCGGACGAAAGTAAATAGCCGACCTGGTTATTTCCGGCCGTTCGAATCGGGCCGATCGAACAAGGACCGGATATATGGAGCCACATCGAGTAGAAGAGATCCTTTTCAGCAAAGTCCAGATACGGAAACGGGTGGACGAGCTGGTATTGCAGATGGCCGGGGATTGCCGAAGCGAGAATTTTGTCATGATCGGTATTCTCCGGGGGAGTTTCATGTTTCTGGCCGACCTGGTGCGCGATCTCTACGAGCACGATATTCATCCCCGTATCGATTTCATGACCCTCGAAAGCTACGGGTCGGGCACGGAATCCTCCGGCACGGTTCGAATCACGAAGGATATCTCGGTGGACGTGACCGGGGCGGACGTGGTGTTGGTGGACGATATTCTGGATACCGGTCGGACGCTGACCTATGCCTGCGAGCACATCCGGGAGAAGGGGGCGCGCTCGGTAAAGACCTGTGTCATGCTGGATAAACCCAGCCGCCGCATTGTTCCGTTCGATGCCGACTATCTGGGGTTTACCGTGGATGACCGGTTTGTGATCGGGTACGGTCTTGATTATGACAGCTACTACCGGGAGCTGCCGTACATTGCCTACATTACGCTTTTACAGAAGGAGGATGTCCCGTGAATTTTCATCGAGCCAAAGCGGCGATATATGTTCCGGACCAGGTTTCCCCGAAGGAGGCCGCCGCCCGGATTACCCACCTGGGGGTGGGTGCGCATCCGGACGATTTGGAAATCATGGCGTATCACGGCATCTGGTCGTGTTACAAACAGACGGACAAATGGTTTGGAGGCGTCACCTGTACAAGCGGAGCGGGTTCCCTGCGGGCGGGTCCGTACGGGGAATACCGGGTGGATGACGTGGTCGCGTTGCGCCGGAGCGAGCAGGAGCAGGCGGCGGAGCGGGGCCAATACGGCATCATGATCCATCTCGATTATCCGAGCAGTGAGGTCAAGGCCCCGGACTCCGTTCGCCTGGAGGAGGATTTGCGCCTGGTGCTGGAAGCCACCCGGCCGAGGGTCGTATACACCCACAATTTGGCCGACAAACATCAGACGCATGTGGGCGTTTCCCTGGCCGTGCTGAACGTGTTGCGCGCGCTTCCGGCCGAACGGCAACCGGATGTGGTGTACGGATGCGAAGCGTGGCGTGACCTGGATTGGATGCCGGACGAAGAGAAGGTGGTGTTGGATGTAAGCGGCTATGATCAATTGGCGAATGAATTGTTGAGTGTGTATCAATCGCAGATCACCAGTGGCAAACGATATGACCGGGCGGTTGTCGGGCGGCGGCGGGCCAATGCGACGTTTCACCAGCCCTATGAAATCGATCGCACGTCTTCGCTTATTTTTGCCATGGATCTCACTCCGTTGATCTGGCAGGACGGTCCCGATATCCTGGAATACGTGGATGGCATCATCGAACGATTCCGACAGGATGTCCGGCAGAATCTGAAAGAGGGCATGGGAAGCATCGGGCCGGATCATGAAGATCATCGTACACGCTGATGCGGAGGGGGCGGCGCGCGCAGGCGCGCGGATCGTGGCGGAAGTCGTACGCCGTAAACCCAACGCGGTACTCGGGTTGGCGACCGGCCATACCCCGCTGGAACTGTATGGGGAATTAATCCGCATGCACCGTGAGGAGGGGTTGGATTTCAGCCGCGTAACCACGTTCAACCTGGATGAGTACCGGGACCTTCCGCCCGGTCATCCCGCTTCCTATCATGCGTACATGGAAAAGAATCTTTTCCGTCATATCAATGTACCCGGACAGAATATTCATATTCCCGATGGAAGGGCGGAGGATGTGCCCGCCTTTTGCGAAGTGTTTGAGGAGAGCATTCGAAAGGCGGGCGGCGTGGATCTTCAGATTCTCGGAGTTGGGACCAACGGCCATATCGGTTTCAATGAGCCGTCGTCCGATTTCCGGTCCCGTACACATCTGGCCCGGTTGACCGAATCCACGCGGCGGGATAACGCGTTTGCCTTCGAAAACAGCGAGACCACTCCGCCCCATGCGATCACCATGGGGTTGGGCACGATCATGGACAGCCGGTCGATTCTGTTCTTGGCGTTGGGTGAACGAAAGGCCCAGATTGTGGCCGACGCGGTGGAAGGTCCGGTCACGGAAATGGTGCCCGCCTCGGTATTACAGGGTCATCCGGATGTCACGGTCATACTGGATGAACCGGCCGCGTCGCGCCTGCGGCGCGTGGCGCGGGTATAGCCGAAGAATGGACGGGTGGACGGACGAAGTGTAGGGACTGGGGGGGGATTCTCGGACAAGGCCCCCTCCGGGACGGACCCCGCGACGGGGGCGTCGCGGCTCCATGTCCCGCGCTGTTTTCTCACAATGGAGCCCCGGCGCCCTCGCCGGGACGGACCCCGCGACGAGGGCGTTCCGCCGGACAGGCAGTAGCTCCAACCCGCGTTTTGCCTTTCACTTTCTCCAGTTCTGTCTTGCGTTGACACCGTTCCATTTTCTATTATTAGCGGTTATGAAAGTCTTATTTCAGGCGGACTTCCCCCTCAACCCAGGAGCCTGTCATGTCTATCGCGCATCCCTTCGTTTATGAAAAACCCGCTACCGTAGGGCAGGCCCTCAAGCTTCTTTCCCGGCACGGTCCACGTGCCCGTGTACTGGCGGGCGGCACGGACCTGATCGGGCTCATGGTGGACGGCGCCGAACGGCCCGATGTGGTGGTGGACATCAAGGGGATCAAGGGGTTGAAAGACATCCGGCGCGAAAAATCGGCCACGGTCCTCGGATCGCTCGCCACGTTTACGGATGTCCTGGAGTCTTCGTTGATCCGGCGCAAACTTCCGGTCATGGCCGAAATGGCCGGTTGGGTGGCCTCGCGCGGGGTGCGCAACCGGGGTACGCTGGTCGGCAACATCTGTTCGGCGGTTCCCTGTTGCGACACCGGGCCGATCCTCCTGGCCTATCGCGCACAGATCCTGGTCAAGGGTCCACGGGGGGCGCGCCGTGTTCCGATCGATAAATGGTTTACCGGACCGCGGACGACCGTGCTCAAACCGCGGGAATTGGTGATCGGCATTCGCATTCCCGATCCGGGGCGTCATGCCGGTTGTTTTGTCAAGATGCGTCGCTATCGGGGCGAAGATCTCGCCCAGGCCAGCGTGACCGTGCTCCTGATGCCCGGCAAGGAATGGCGGGTGGCGTTCGGGTCCGTGGCGCCCAAGCCGATACAGGGCAAACGAATCGAGCGTTTGTTGAAGGGCCGATCGCTCGATGCCGGGCTCATGGATAAGGTGGTGGATCTGACCGCGAAGGAAATCGCGCCCATCACCGATATCCGTTCCACCCGGGAGTACCGGGCTCACATGATACGCGTCATGATGCGCCGGGCCTTGGAAGGAGCGGTTTCCCGGAAAGCCGGCAAGGGGCCTCCGTATGGCTCGGAATTGATTTAAGGAGAACTCCGCCATGAACATTACGGTAAAGCTGAATGGAATCGCGCAAACGATAGCGGTTGAACCGAGCGATTTGCTCATCGACGTCATCCGCGATCGTCTCGGCGTCAAGAGTCCGAAATACGGATGTGGAAAGGGCGACTGCGGCGCCTGCACGGTTCTGCTTGACGGGGACGTGGTGCGCAGTTGCCTGGTGCTGGCCGTCGAAGCCGACGGCCGGGAGATCACCACCGTGGAAGCGTTGTCCATGGAGGGGCCCAATGATGTGCAACGGGAGTTGATCCGAAACAATGCGTTTCAGTGCGGCTTCTGCGCGCCGGGCGTTACCCTGGCGGCCGAGGAATTGTTACGTCGCAACGCGGACCCGACGGAGGAGGAAATCCGTGAAGCCGTTGCCGGAAACCTCTGCCGGTGCACCGGGTACCAGCAGATTGTGGAAGCCGTTCGAACAGCCGCGCGCTCCCGGCGAAAAAAAGCCGGAAGGAAACGACGTCCGCGATCGGGCCGGAAAGGAGTGAAGTCATGAGCGATTTAAAGGTCATTGGAAAACCGGTTCCCCGCATAGACGGGGAAGAACGCGTGGTTGGGGCCGCGCAGTACGTGGACGACCTGGACTTTGGACCGAACCTGTTGCATGCGGAGATCGTGGAAAGCCCGCATGCGCATGCCGAAATACTTTCCATCGACACCCGGGAAGCCGAACGGGTTCCCGGCGTGGTCAAGGTGGTGACCGCGAAGGATTTTCCCTATACCTTCGGACTGTACATGCAGGACCGGTACATTTTCGCCAAAGACCGTGTTCGCTTTGTGGGCGAGCAGGTGGCGGCGGTGATCGCCCGCGATCCGGCGACGGCGAAACGCGCGGCGGAACGAGTCAAGGTGCGGTATCGCAAACGGCCCTTTGTCCTGGATTTAAAGGAGGCGCTGAGCGACGACGCGCCGTTGGTACATCCCGATCTGGGCCATTATGCGCGCTGCCCGTGGTTCTTCCCGCGCGCGGGAACCAACATCGCGCACTGGCGCAAAACGCGCAGGGGGGACATCCGGAAGGGGTTTGCCCAGGCGGATTTCATTCTGGAAGACACCTATACCGTGCCCCGGTACGCGCACTGTGCGATTGAGACGCACGCCATCGTGAGTCTCTATGATCACAGCGGGCGTCTGACCTTGTGGTCGTCTTCGCAGTCGCCGTTTACCCAGCGCAACGTGTTCGCCAACGCGCTGGCGCCGTTGGGCCTGTCGCACCAGGACATCCGCGTCATCTCGCCGAACGTCGGCGGCGGATTCGGCGGCAAGGCGGGTGTGTCCATGGAGATCATGGGCGCCGTGCTCGGGCTTGCCGTGAAAGGGCATCCCGTGAAATTGCGGTGTACGCGGGGACAGGAATTCTACAACACCTACCAGCGGCAGGGCGTGTTGGCCCGCATCAAGCTGGGGGCGACAAAAGACGGCCGCATGACGGCGATCGATCACAAACTGCACTGGGACGCCGGCGCCTATGTCGAGTACGGAGCGAACGTGGTCAATGCCGCGGGATTGTCGGCAACCGGGCCGTATCCGATCCCGAATATCCGCATTGATTCCATCTGCACGTATACCAACCTGCCGCCGGGTGGTCCCTATCGCGGGTTCGGCTACTCGGAATTCCTGTTCGGGCTCGAATCCCATGTGGATCGCCTGGCGGAGATGATGGGCATGGATCCCGTAAAATTCCGGCGGATCAACGCCATTCAGGAGGGCGATACGCTGGCCTATGGCGGCAAAATGAATCCGAGCGGTTTGCGGGAAGCGATCGACCGGACGGCCCGGGAAATCAAATGGGGGAAAAAGACCCGGCCCTCCGGTCCGAACAAGGTTACGGGTAAAGGTTTTGCCACGTTTTGGAAGGCGCCGGCCATGCCGCCGAACGCGGCCTCGTCGGCGTTTCTCAAATTCAACGAGGATGGAAGTCTGAACGTTCTCATTTCCGGCATGGACATCGGCCAGGGATTGCTGACCGTCATGGCGCAGGTCGCCTCGGAAGTACTTACCGTGCCGGTGGAACGGATCCGCGTGGAAACGCCCGACACGGATCGTAACGCGTACGAATGGCAGACCGTGGGTTCGCACGTTACCTGGGGCTGCGGCAACGCCGTAAAGATGGCGGCGGAAGAGGCGCGCGACAAGATCTTCACCACCGTGCATCGCGCACACGGGTTGAAGAAGGAGGACCTGTATCTCGAGAACGAGGAAGTGCGATGCCGGACCCGGAAGAATTTCCGGTTGCCCTTGCGCGATTTCGTCATCAACGGAATCATGTTGCCGAACGGTCAATTTCGCGGCGGGCCCATCCTGGCCAGCGGCATGTTCATGCCGGAATTCACGTCGGCCCTGAGCGATCCCGAAACCAGCCAGGGCGGTAAACCCAACGTGCATTACACGGTCGGCGCCGCGGCCGTGGACATCGAGATCGATCGGGATACCGGAAAGGTGGACGTATTGAAAGTGGTACTGGCCGTCGATGTCGGCCGGGCCATCAATCCCGACCTGATCAGGGGCCAGGTGGTGGGCGGGGTCGTGCAGGGCCTGGCCACGGCGTTGTACGAGGATATTCGGTACGACAAGAACGGCAAACTGCTGAACGCGAACTTTACGGATTACAAGATCCCGACCGCCATGGATACACCGAAAGAAATTGTGCCGATCATACTTGAGGTGCCTCAGCCGGACGGGCCGTATGGGGCGCGTGGTGTCGGGGAACACACCATGATTCCCTGTGCGCCGATCGTGGCCAACGCCATTTACAATGCGCTCGGATTGCGGCTTAAGTCCATGCCGCTTACCGCGGAAAAGATCTGCCTTGCGATGAACGGCATTGATTATGACGAGGTCAAGGGCGAGACCATGGGCTTGTGCTTCATGGGCGATCCGGATACATACGAGTTCAGCACCGGGAAGACGCGGTAGAAAAGGGCCGCGGGTTGCCCGTGCGGATGCGCCCTGCTGGAGCAGGGCGCTACGCAGACGGGAAGACGAGGCTTGCGAATCTTTGTAACTCCCTGCTCCAGCAGGGAGCAGGATCGAGCAATGCAAGTTGCTGATACGCCACGAACCGTTCCGGGCGGCGGGGCCGCCGCCCCTCCCGGCGTTTGGGTCATGAAGAACACCTCATTAAGCCTTCACTCCGCTTTCAATCGTGTACTCAATTACGCGGATGAAGAGGGGCGGATCCTGTCGCTGGTACTTCCGGAAATCGGCGGCGGCCCCGGCCACGTGATCGTAAAGCGACTGCCTGAACCTGCGCCGGCCCTCGTCGTCTTAAACGAAGGGGAATTGATCGTGGGGGAGGAAACCGTCCGGTTGGGCGATCAGCCTGAGTTCGATCCCTATCCCGATGTTTGGGAATGGCCTTCATCGGAAACGATTCGTAAGGGGGTGGCGAACATTCTTCCGTTGTTTCCTTCCGGGAGCCCGGTCTTCCTGCTGGAGCGGAAACCCGGCGGTCGCAGCGCGACCGCCCTACCTGCCCGTGGTGGATTTGGGAATGGTAGGGCGGGGCCGCCGGACCCGCCGGAGCAAGGAGTGAGCCGGACTGGATCGGGGGAATCTGGCGCGTGCGGCGCCCGCGCCCTACCTGCCGAGCGTAGCGGGATGGATTTCAATCGTGCGCTGTATGCCGAATTGGAAAAAGGTGCCGGATCCCTGGTGTCGGGCGATGTGGAGGCGGGTGCGCGCACGCTGAAAGGGTTGGGGCCCGGTCTGACGCCGACAGGCGACGATATATTGTGCGGATTTCTGTGGGCGCTGGCATTGGCCGATCGGATACGGAGAGAGCGGTTCAAGGAGACTCGCGGGACGATCCTGGAAATTGCGAGAGGGGAGAACCTGATTGTGAATCATTTTCTGACAGCGGCGGCAAACGGACTTTTCTTCGACCGATTCAAATGTTTCGTGGAGGCGTTCCTGAACGGCGATGCCCCGCGAATCCGTTCGGCGTTTACGCCCCTGCTGGACATCGGAGAAACATCCGGCGCAGACACGGTCGTGGGCTTTATCATGGGACTGGAGCCGTCGGAAGGGATTGGCGGATAGATAAGCATTCTCGCACCCCTGTTCAAATGCCCGCGAAATATTCCCCAAGTCTCTTCAAGCCATCCGGCGTCCCCATGTCGAACAGGGGGGGCTTGGTCACCCGGGCATACAAGCGATTTCCCGCGATCAAAGCCGGAAAAATGTCTGTTTCCAGATTGCTGTGTTGCTCCGGCGGAAGGGTCTGAACAACCTTCTTTTTCATCACATACACCCCGCCGTTGATCCAGCCGGTGGCCGTGTCCGTCTTTTCGCGAAACGATGTAACGCGTCCATTCGGATCGAAGTCTACAGTGCCGTACCGATCGGCGTTCTCGCTTTCCACGACCGCGATGACAACTTCCCATTCACATCGGGTCTGCGCGGAATCATGTGCGGTTAGGGTTCCGACGGGTTTTTCGGACCCGGCGGCCGCGGAAAAGGCTTGTGGCGAGGGGGGCCAGTTCCAGAAATCCAAATTGGGCAGGATCGTGTCGCCGTTGACCACCAGAAAGGGATCGGTCCGGATGCGGGATTCCGAGTATTTCAGGGCGCCGCCGGTACCCCTCGGTTCGGGTTCGCGCGCAACCGTGATGTTGTTTCGGCGAGCCGCCCAGTCCTCAATCTGTTCGCCCATGAATCCCGCCGCCAGATGAATGTCGGTTATGCCCCCGCGCCGAAGCCATTCAATTTGCCGCTCTATGAACGGTTTTCCGTTAACGGGAACCAGGGCCTTGGGTTGGTTCGGATAGAGGGACTGCAATCGGGAACCTCGTCCGCCTAGAAGTATGATGGCTTGCATGAATGAATGACCGGTTTGCGCGGATTCAATCCGTCGTCCTGAAAATGATGCGACTTCCCTCATGACCAAACCTGAAGGGAACCTCCAGAAGGGTATGGAGTGCCGCGCGAACGGTGTCCTGTTGGTCTGGTTCTATATAGAAGAGCAGGAAACCCCGTCCTCCCGCGCCCAGCAGTTTACCTCCGTGTGCGCCTGCCTTTCGGGCGGCGGCGTAGGCATCGTCCACCATGGAATTCGAGATGCCCGAAGCCAGGCTCTTCTTTTGTGTCCATGACTCGTGAAGCAGATCGCCCCAGCCGCCCAGATCATCGGTGCTTTCCAGAATGCGCTCGGCCTTGTCGACAAGATTCCGCATCGCATCCAGCGTGGTCATGTTTTGTGTCGTCCGTTTCCGTTGGTTTTGCAGTATGGTTTGGGCGGACAATTCGCTTCCGATGTAGAACATCAGCAGGCGTTGTTCCAGTTCCCGAAGTCGATCAGCCGTAATCCGGGGTCGTCGCACCTCAACCCCTTTTGATCCGGAGCAATCGAGACGGATGAACCCCCCGTATGCGGCGGCATATTGATCCTGATGACCGCCGGCGTCGCCCACCCGTTCACGTTCAACGACGATTGCTTCGCGGGCAAGTTCTTCCGCCTGGATTTTATCATCGCGAAACGCATGCAGGGCGTGGAGCAGCCCGACGGTGAATGCGGAGGAGGTCCCGAGGCCGGTGCGCCCGGGCAGATCCGATACGTGCGCGATTTCCAGCCCGTCACGAATGCCCAAGTATCGGAGACATTCCCGGATTAACGGATGCTGAAACTCTTCGGGTTGCTGAACGAGTTCCGTGCGCGCGTAACTGGCGCGAAAACGATACGTGAAGAAGGGGCTCAATTCATGAACGGAAATATAGCAGTACCGATCGATGGTTGACAGCAGGGTGGCGCCCCCGTGTTCGGTGTAATATTCGGGGAAATCCGTTCCGCCTCCGAAGAAACTGACGCGAAAAGGTGTTCGGGAAATGATCATGAACGAGCCCCTGACGTTTTAACGGCGACCCGTCCGGCCTGTACGTCTTCCAGGAACCGGCCGACGGTATCCCTTGTTGCGGGTACGGCGACCACGTGTTTCAAGCGTTCGATGTCGACGTGATATCGCTCGACCGGTGCGTTGGCCTGTTGCTCAAGCGCATCCGGATTAATCATATTGGCGACATCCCGTAAGGACATAACGCCGTCTCCGGCGACGTTGAAGCAGTCCTGGTCCGCTGCGCGCTCCATCAACTCAAATATCATGCGGGCGCAATCGGCGGTGTTCAGGTATTGATACTCGGAGTCGGGGTGCACGCGAAGCCCCGCGCCGGTTAGCAGATCGTAGATGGGGTTTTTCCAAAGCCCGGGTCCCACCAGCCCTCCCATTCGCAGAATAAGCCGGCGCCGGGCATAGTGTCGGACCAGTTCCTCGGCCATGGCCTTGTGAAGTCCATAGCGAGAGAGCCGCTCGACTTCAATCGGCGCTGTTTCCTTGTTGGCTGAGGGGTCGGAGACATGGGTGTAGACGTCCACGCTGGAAAGAAGGACATAGCGATTGTAGTGAAAGTCGTGCAGGGAACGCATTACCGAAAGAACCGAGTGTTCGAAATCCGAAACCGGATATTGCCGCGCCCAATACTTCCGGGAATTGCCATTCGCGTTGATCAATACATCGCAGGACGTTCCCTTCACGGCCGGGTATTCCTCGCGGCCGGCAACAATTGTCTTGAAACCGCGGCGGGTCGCTTCCGCGACCAAGGCAGAGCCGACGAAGCCGTGACCTCCGAGAACAAGACAAGTGGGTTGTGCGCTCACAGCCGGACGGTCCCTTCTGTTCGGGCCTGTTCATACCACGTTACGGTTTTTCGGAGTCCCTCCTCCAGTGGAGTGTTACAGGACAGGCCGAGTTCCTTCAGGCGGGATACGTCGAGAATCTTGTCCATATGGCCGTCCGGCATGCGGGTGTCCCACCGGATTTCGCCCCGGTATCCGACCGTGCGAGCCGTCTGTTCGGCCAGTTCCCGTATGCGGGTGCGCGTACCGGTGGATATATTGACGGGTTCCGACGAGTCGTAATGCTCCAGGAACCAGGGCACCACGCCGGCTACATCGCCCGCGTAGACGAAATCGCGGGTGGGCCGCCCGGAGCCGTAACACGTGACGGCCGGTTCCCGGTTGTCGCGCGCCTCGATAAAGCGCAGGATCATGGCCGGTATGACATGCGCGTCATCCCGGTTGAAGTTGTCCTGTTCGCCGTACACATTGCCGGGTATAAGCACGATGGAATGGAATCCGTGCTGGCGCCGATACGCTTCAGACTGGACGAGCAGCATGCGCTTGGCGAGGGAGTAGGGTGCGCTTTCGAACGCAGGTATTCCGTCCCACATTTGTTGTTCCCCAATCGGTGTCCGGGCGGTGGCGGGATAGGAGCAAGCCCCCATAAAGGTGAGGAGTTTCTTTACTTTCGCCTTGTAAGCGGCCTGAAACGTCTGTGTATTGATGGTGATGTTATCGTAATAGAAATCAGCGGGATAATTCCTGTTGGCGATGATCCCGCCGACCCTGGCGGCAAGATGGATAACGGCATCGGGGGTGGTGTCCTCGATCATCTGTTCGGCCGCACCCGGTTCAAGCAGGTCGTACTCTTTCCGTCCGACCTCGATGATCTGTGTATATCCCGCCTTGCGCAACGCGGAGACGATGTGGTGTCCGAGGAACCCGCGCGCGCCGGTAACGAGAATGCGCTGATAGGATCTGGTCATAGATTCGAAAACTGGTTTCGGCGAACGATCCGGTACCCCTTGATCAATTCCGTGATCCCCTCGGCCAAAGAGATTTCGGCCCGATAGCCGGTCTGTTCGATTTTCTCATTGCTGATGATGTAATTCCGCTTGTCGGGATCCTCTCCGATCTCCGATTCCGCGACATGAAATTCGGGAACCTGTTTTCTGATCTCTTCGCACAATTCGCGTTTCGAGAGATTGGCGTCGCTCAACCCCACATTATACGCCTCGTTTCTCATGTCATCAAAGTGGTCCAGCGCGTGCACGAAGGCCCGGGCCACATCACGGACATGAATGAAGTTGCGTTTATAGTGCGCTTCGAAGAGCACGATGAATCGATCGTTTATGGCGCGATAGGTGAAGTCGTTGACGAGTAGATCCAGGCGCATTCGGGGACTGATGCCGAAGGCCGTGGCAAGCCGCAGGGTAATGGCCCGGCCGGAATCGAGCAGTTCCTTTTCCATGTCCGCCTTGAGTTTGCCGTACAGGGAGATGGGGCGGAGCGGGGTCTCTTCCGTGCAGTGGATATCCTTTTCTCCGATGCCGTATCCGCTGTTGGTGGTCGGGAAGATAATGGCCTGGTCGGCGGAACTTAATTCGAGGAGCATTTTGACGGCATCGTAATTGATGGAACGCGCTTCGAGGGGCCTTTGTTCACAGAGCGGCGCTCCGACCAGGCAGGCCAGCGGGATGATGGCGTCCGCTTCGCGGAGGCATTCGCGGATGAGAGAGGTGTCCCGGGCGTCGGCCCGGATGACGCGAAGATTCGGATCATGACAGCAATCGAGCAGGGCGGTCTGACCGTACATAAAGTTGTCAAGGGCGATGACCGAATGGTTCTGCCGGAGAAGGGCCGGCACCAGGACGGCTCCCACATAACCGGCAGCCCCGGTAACCAGAATGGTATGATGGCGTTCAGCCATGGTGTGCGAAAGGATAGTAGATGCCCGAATGTGTGTCAATATGCCCGGACCGTTCAGGCCGTAAGCGGCACGAAGAAATTTCCGGGACACCGCGCTAGTCGATCACCCCGCGCCGGGCATGGATGAAATCCCTCAAGGGTTTGCGCGTGGGGGGGCACAACAGATCCCACGGCAGATCATCCGGCGAAAAATATTCCAGTTGCTCGCTCTCGTGACTGTGGGTGAGTGTGCCGTGAGGGTTTCGCCCTTCCAGGACCACGTCGATGATTTGTACGACATCGCCGTTGTCGGGATAGGTGACGACCCGCCCCTCCTCACATCGGGAATACACGCCAACCAGGCCCGATATCTCAACCTGCAACCCGGTTTCCTCCCGTACTTCGCGCACGGCCGCTTCGATCAGCGATTCACCCGGCTCGATTCTGCCGCCAGGCAACCCCCACAAGCCGGAATCGGTGCGTTTTTCAAGCAACAGTCGACCTTGGTTATCCACCACGATCACGGCGGTTCCCGCCCGCACCGTCGCATCGGCGCGCGGGGTGCCGGAATACATGTCAAAACCCGGTCCGTTTATAAGCGGTGAAGAATTCATGCCGTGGCCTTGCCCGGATAATTGCGCGAAATCCCGATCGTGTAGATTATCTGAATATCGTCCGCCATCGCGGGGCGGCATTTCTTTTCCATAGTCGGAGCATACTCCGAATGAGCGAAATAATCACGCATTTTTTCATCGCGGCATCGATCGCGGGGATCGGCAAGGGCACGGGATGGCACGACTTCATTCCACACGACCTGACCACATCCTGCCGGCCTTCCCCGCCGCTCAAACTCACCGGAAGCCGCATTCGGTGCTTGATGCGCTTACTTGCCGATCTCCTTTCAGTTTGACATTGAGGTTCTCTAACCCATAGTGAATCTTTATGAGACTATGGCCAGTGCGACCAGTACGACTGCAATCCTTATCTTCGTTGTCATGGCGGCTTTGGTGAAATAACAGGCGTAAAGTGATGGCGAACGTATCCAGGCTCGAATCAAAAGCACGCGCCATCCGCGCAACGTGTCTCCAGATGGCCTTTGAGGGAAAGGAAGGGCATCTAAGCTCTTCGCTCACCTCCGTAGATATTCTGGTGGTGCTTTATTATCATGCCTTGCGCGCGGATCCGTCCCGCGCCGATGATCCGCATCGCGATCGCATAATATTTTCAAAAGGCCACGGATGCACTTCGCTATACGCGGTCCTGGCCGATCGCGGCTATGTCCCGCGCGCCGCGTTGAGGGATTACAACGTGCCTTACGGCCCCCTTCCGAATCATCCGTGTGAACATGCCCTTCCCCTGCTGGAAATGTCATCGGGGAGCCTCGGTCATGGTTTGGGCGTTGCCGCCGGCATCTTGTACGGACTGCGCCTCAAGGAGTCTTCCGCCAGGGCGTTTGTTGTGATGGGCGATGGCGAATGCAACGAGGGCAGTGTGTGGGAGGCCGCCATGTTTGCCGCCGCTCATCACATGGATCGCCTGGTGGCCCTCGTGGACTACAACGGGATGCAGGCGGTCGGTCGTACGGACGAGATCATGGGCCATACATCACTGGCGGCCAAATTCGAAGCCTTTGGCTGGTCCGCCGCCGTGATTGACGGGCACCGCATCCCGGAAATCGTGGATGCCCTGGACCGGGCGCCCTTTCAGCCGGGCCGCCCGACGGCCATCGTGGCGAAAACATGCGTGGGTGTCTCATTCATGGAAAACGATGTGCTCTGGCATTACCGGAAAATATCGCGCGAAGAGTTGGATCGCGCCCTCGCCGAATTGGCGGAAACCCCGATTCATTTGGAGACTTGAACCCATGCGCCGCGCCTTTGCCGAAGCCCTGACCGAAGCCGCCGAAAGGGATCCTCGCGTGATCTTTCTGACCGGTGATCTGGGATACGGCGTTTTTGACGACTTCATCGCCCGTTTCGGGCCGCGCTATATCAATGTGGGCGTGGCCGAAGCCCAACTGGTCAACGCCGCCGCCGGACTGGCTCGGGAGGGGTTCCGCCCGGTCATCTATTCGATTGCCAGCTTCATGACCGGTCGTCCCTTCGAGCAAATCCGTTTTTCAGTGGGCTATGGCCGCCTGCCGGTTGTCATCGTGGGCGCGGGCGGCGGGTTGTGCTACAGCGAGTGCGGGGTATCCCACCACGCCCTGGATGATTACGCCCTCATGCGCCTGGTACCGGGCATGACCGTGGTGGCGCCCGGTGATCCCGGCGAAGTGCGCGCCCTCCTGGGGCAGATGCTTCAATTGCCGGGACCATCCTATATACGCATCGGGAAGTACGGCGAGCCGACCTATGAAGCCGAAGCGCCCGTGGTGCTCGGTCGCGCGCGCATGCTGAAGGACGGCGACCGTCTCGCCGTGCTGACGACCGGCGAAACGGCGCCGCTGGCGCTGGACGCCCTTTCGGAGTTGGCCGGGGAAAACATCTGCCCCATCCTCTGCCAGTTTCATACCTTGGCTCCGCTTGACACGCAGGCCCTTGAAACACTTCACACGCGCGCGGATACCTGGATTGTTGTTGAAGAAGCCTATCGGCATGGGGCACTGTTTTCAGGTGTCCAGGATTGGCTGTACGCGGCCGGAATCCGCAAACGCCTCTTACGCCTTGGACCGAACGAGGATTTCGTCCTCGGCAATCCCCGCCGCGAGGATCTGCGGCGGTCAGCCGGCTTTGATGCGCCGGCCATTGCAAAAACATGTCGGGCCGAATGGTCGGCCGGGAAAGAGCCTTCATGAGCGCCTCACTGGATATGTTGCTTATCAACGTCGGCGGGACGAAAAGACAGGTGTACCAGGATCTTAGTCGTGACTATTCCGCCGTGGAACCGCCGTTCTGGGCCGCGCTGACGGCCGGATTTCTTCGAAAGCACGGCTATCATGTCGACATACTGGACGCCAACGCACTCAACCTCGATATCGAGGAAACCGCCTCCGCGGCCGTCAGCCGGAACGCCAAATTCACCACCGTGGTGGTATACAGCCAGCAGGCCAACACCTGTACGCCAATCATGGACGGGGTGGGACAACTCTGCCGTGCCATCAAGCAACGCGCCGGAGATCACCCGCTGATACTGACCGGATGGCATCCGTCCTGTCTGCCCGAGCGCACCATGCGCGAGGAGGCCTGCGATATGCTGGCCGAAGGGGAGGGATTTCATACCCTGCTGGGAATCCTGCGGGGCGATGAATACCGGAATATCCCGGGTCTATGGTGGCGTGAAAACGGCGGATTGCGAAACAATCCCCGGGCTCCGAATATCGAGGACCTTGCCGGAGAACTGGATCAGATCGCGTGGGATCTATTGCCCCTCAACAGCGGTCATTACCGGGCCTTCAACTGGATGACCCTCGGGGATCTCTCGACCCGCAAACATTATGCCGCCCTCTTCACAAGCCTGGGCTGTCCCTACCGTTGCTCTTTTTGTGCGATCCACGCGACCTTCGGAGAACGCCGCATACGGTACTGGTCGCCCGAGTGGGCGATGGAACAATTCGACACGCTCGCCCGCCGGTATGGAGTCCGCCATATCAACCTCGTGGACGAGATCTATATCTTCAATCCCCGCCATTACATGCCCATCGCGGAGGCCTTGGTTGAACGGGAGTACCAATTGAATATTTGCGCCTTTGCGCGGGTGGACCGGGTGGACAAGATCAGCCTCGACGAACTGCGTTTTCTAAAGCGGGCGGGATTCAACTGGTTCAAGCTGGGCATTGAGCATGCGGATCCGCGCGTGTTGAAGCGGGCCCATAAGGGCGGGTATACCAAGGAGGTCATTCGCCGTGTCGTCGGCAAGATTCACGAAGCAGGGATAGATCTCTGCGCCAATTACATGTTCGGGCTTCCCGGCGATAACGGGGAAACCATGCAGGACACCCTGAACTTCGCCATGGAGCTCAACTGCGCCTTTCCCAGTTTCTTCTGCACCATGGCGCCGCCGGGGTCCGACCTGTACAAGGAAGCCCTAGAGAAGGGCACGCCCCTGCCCGAAACCTGGGTCGGTTACGCTCAGCAGGGCTATGATTTTCTGCCTCTGCCTACGGAACATCTCACGGCCGCCGAGGTGCTGGCCTTTCGCGACTGGGCCTTTCACGCCTACTTCACCAATCCCCGTTACCTTCACATGATTGAACAGAAATTCGGAAAGGAAGCCCTCGATCATATTCGCGGCATGACATCCGTGCGCCTGAAGAGGCGAATCCTGGGAGATTGATAATTTGTATTCCGTGAAAGACCCTCAGACAACCGCCGCCGAGCCGACCTTCACCCTGCTGATTTTCACCCTCAACGAGATTGAGGGGTGCAAGACCATACTTCCTCAGGTTGACCGCTCGCTGTTCACCCAGATTCTTGTCGTGGATGCCGGCTCGACGGACGGCACGCCCGCATGGTGTCGGGAGCAGGGTTTCGAGGTTTATACGCAGAACCGGACCGGCCTCCGGAACGCGTATCTGGAGGTTCTGCCGCATGTGAAAAGCGATTACCTGATCGCCTTTTCGCCGGACGGCAACTCCCTGGCCGAGAAGCTGCCCGAACTCGTGGAGAAGCTCAAGGAAGGCTACGACATGGTCATCGTCTCGCGCTATCTTGACGGGGCCAAAAGCGACGATGACGATGTGGTCACGGCGTTCGGCAACTGGATGTTCACGCGGCTGGTCAACCGGCTTCACCGGGGCCGCTATACCGACGTGATGGTCATGTACCGGGGATTGCGCACATCCCTCATGCGCGATTTACGCCTGGACGATCCGGACGAGCGGCTCACCAAGTGGACGGGAAAGATTTTCTTCGCCACCATGGGGAACGAACCGCTGATGAGCGCGCGCGCGTCCCGCGCCGGCTACAAGGTCGCGGAAATCGCGGGCGACGAGCCCCCCCGCATCGGCGGCAAAGCCAAGCTCAAGGTCTTCCGCTGGGGCGCGGCGACCCTGGCCCAGTTTCTTCTGGAAGTCTTCATTCCGCCGGGCCGCTATCGCTCAAGATAGGCCGTCTGGATCGTCTTAAAGGCGAGATTATCCGGCCGCGCTTTGGACGACGTCGCAGATCTTCTGCACATCATCTACCGACAGGGCTTGATTATTCGGCAGGAAGAAACCGCCCTCGTACAGGGCGTCGGCTGTCGGGGCGCGGAAGACTCCGTATTTCCGGGTCCAGAACGGGTGACGGCCCAGGTTCCCCGCCGTGAAGAGACGCGTGTCGATTTGTTCCCGGACCAGGGCTTCCACGATGGTTTTGCGTTGCGCGGAGGAGTCCGCGACGGCGCAGAAGGAGATACTGCTTACCTCGTCCCCCTCGCACGGGCGGGCATAGCCGATCACACCGTCCAGGCCTTGTTGATAGGCCGCGTGGTTTTTACAGCGCCGCGCCACGACCTCATCCAACCGCCGCAACTGAATCCGGCCCAGCTTCGCGTTGATATCAGTGGCGCGAACATTGAAGCCCGGTATGGCGAACAGGAAAGGCGTGTGGAACGCATCCATGCCGCTCTCTTCCAGCAGCCGAGCCGTCTTCTCCACCGGTAGATCCTTCAGCCAGCCGTGACTACGCAACATCAGGAGGTGATGATACAGCTCCTCGTCATCGGTGCAGACCATGCCGCCCTCCACCGTGGACATGTGATGTCCGTAATAGAAGGAGAAGGACGACAGATCTCCGAATGTGCCGACCTTCCGTCCCTGGTGCCGGCTTCCGTGCGCTGCGCAACAATCTTCCAGCAGGTTGAAACCGTACTGCTTCTTCAATTCCAGGATTGGTTCCATGCGATTCGGAACACCCAGTACGTGCACCACGACGACTGTATCAGGGCGCTCTTTATCAATCAGCCGGGTCAACGCATCGGGATCGATGCCGAAGGTTTCTGGCGAGGACTCGCACATAACGGCCTGCCAGCCGAATTGAAGCGCGGGCGCGATCGTGGTGGACCATCCCGAAGCGGGAACCACCACCTTGCGATTTCCCGACCGGCCCGACGTGTCGAGGGCCGCATACATGAGCAGGTCGGCCGACGAGCCCGAATTCACCATCACGGCATGCTTCACGCCCAGCCATTCCGCCCATTCCCGTTCGAACCGGGTTGTTTCCTCCCACATCGTCAGGCGCGGATACTCCTGCATCCAGGCCGTCAACTCATCGAGATCGGCCTTGGGGATCGTATCCACGGCCAAGTCGTACGGCCGACTCTTGAAGGTGGACGGAGCGGCAGAGGAACCGTCTGCAGATATCATGTCTGGCGGGTATTCATTCATCGGTGCCCTATAGACTGTCTTGCTCCCAGCATGAAATCAATACAAACTCGATGCCACACGCCCGTCAACCGACATCCTGGAGGTTAGGAACCCTTGTACAAGGTTTATAATCCGAGACAGCGGCCATGGGTTGCGTGATTGAAACTATCGTGTGGACGGAAGGGCGGACATTGCCATTGTCATCCTTGTTGAAACAGCGTACTTTCCTGAGTGGTGATGGATAAAATGCAGTACCCATTTCTTTCCCGCGAGTGGAAGATCTCTGCGGGTTTGGCTCTTTTAGCGCTGACCATGTTTCTTCCCGCCATACGTTTCGGATTCATTCGCTTTGATGACGGCGTGTATGTATCCGCCTTCCGTCACTTCACGGAAGCATCGCGCCTGCAGCCCGGAAGGGAGGAATATCGGGAGGCCGCCATTTGGGCCTGTCAACACCTCGCCGAACCCCGATCCAATCATAAACCGCCTCCACACAATTAAGCGCCATGATCGCAGCAGACAAGAACGAAAACAAACGGGGCATGTATGGTGGGAGAATTCACGTTGGATTTATTTTCCTCGGACTGGCCGTATTGACGCTGGCGCTGTTCGGCCCGGCGACCGGATTCGACTATATCAAATTGGATGACGATGTCTATGTAATGGAAAATGCGCGGGTCAATACAGGCCTTTCATTTGCCAATATCAAATGGGCGTTTACCACGGTGCACGAGGATTGGTGGTTGCCCATGCTCTGGATTTCCTACATGGCGGATGCGGATATTTATGGGCATACCCCGTTTGGCTATCACTTGACCAATATCCTGCTCCACACCGCCAATGTTCTGTTGCTCTTTTGGGTTTTGTATCGCATGACCGGCGCACGCTGGAGCAGCGCTTTTGCCGCGGCATTATTTGCCATTCATCCCCTTCGTGTTGAATCCGTGGTGTGGATCGCGGCCCGTAAAGATGTGTTGAGCGGCTTTTTCTGGATGCTCGCCATGCTGGCCTATGTGCGCTATGTGGAAAGTCCCATACGGGGGCGGAAGTGGTTGGTGCCCTTGTTTATGCTGCTCGGCTTGCTCTCGAAAGCCATCCTGGTCATCCTCCCGCCGCTTCTTCTGCTGCTGGATTACTGGCCATTGAAGCGAGCCGGAGACCCGTTCGACCGCCGAGAGTGGGGGAAATGGCGATTGTTGATTCTTGAGAAATGGCCGCTCATTTTGCTTGCGATAATATTTGTGGGAATCAATCTGACCACTCATAGCGCGGGTTACGGTGGTCATGTCGATAGGCCGATTGTGTTGCGCCTGGGTCTGATCCCGACCAATTACTGGGTATATCTCGGAAAGTTGTTTTGGCCGACGGAACTGGCCATCGTGTATCCGGAATATGATGTCGTGAATGTTGCCGCAACCATGCTGGCATTGGGCGGTCTGCTCGCCATAACGGTTACATTCATCCTTCTCCGATTTCGCCATCCCTATCTAATAGTGGGATGGCTATGGTTTATGGTAGCCCTTTTTCCCGTCATTCGGGGGGTTCGATTTGGGCTTGCGGCATATGCGGATCGATTTACCTATCTGCCCAGCATAGGCCTGTTCATGCTCTGTACTTGGGTTGCGGTAAGAGCATGTCGACCAATGCGCCGGGATACGGTTGTCATGGCGGCAATTTCGGTGGTGGTGTTGACCGCATTGTTTTCGTCCGCCCGATTCTATCTGTCCTTCTGGGAGAATTCCGAGACGCTCTTTCAGAGAACTGTTCAGCTTACCCGGAATAACTACGTCATATACTTGAACTGGGCGGCTTATGTGAAGGAACAGGGGGATCGGGTGGATGAAGAAATTGCGCTGCTTGAAACGGCGTTGCAAATTCGCCCGACTTCCGCCCCCGCCCATGCCGGTATGGCTTTGGCCCTTGCCCAGAAAGGCCTATTCGAACAGGCCGAGACGCATTTCCGCCTGGCCATACGGTATCTGGACAATGAGTGGGATCTGGCGATCATGTTGGGGGAGCATTACGCCCGGCGCGGTCGTTATCAGGAAGCCATCCCGCTCTTTCAATTTGCACTTATCCGGATGCCCAATCATGCCCCGACACAATACAATCTGGGGGTTCTGTTGATCAAAACCGGCCGACCTGAAGAGGCCTTGCCACATCTGGACCAGGCGATCCGTCTCAGTCCTGGCCATGACCGTGCGTTATTCTTCATGGGCAACGCCCTTCTCTTGTTGGATCGCCCGGATGATGCGGTCAAGGCTTTTCGGTCGGCATTGGATCGTGTGCCGCATCGGGTGGAATATATGAGCGCGCTGGCTGCCGCTTTGAATAAGACCGGGCGTACAAAGGAGGCGCTCTATCGTATGGAGGAAGCCCTCGCCAGGGCGCCGGACTCTCCGGAGCTGCTGAATAATTTCGCCTTCATGCTGGCGGCCACCCCGGATGAATCCGCGCGTGATCCGCAGCGGGCATTGACGTATGCCCGGCGGGCGGCTGATTTGACCGGTGAGAACGTGCCGGGGATTTTGAGCACGCTGGCGGTCGCCTATGCGGCCAACCACCGATTTGAAGATGCTACCCAAACGGCCGAACGGGCCTTGCGCATGGCGGAGGAGCAGGGGCTGACGGATTTGGCCGAGCGCGTGGCTGGACGTATCGATCTCTTCCGCGAAGGCCGGGCGTGGGTGGAGTAGGGGCATAGAAAACCGCCCCGCTTAAGCGGGGCGGTTTTCTTTAATCGAGGTGAGCGGACGCTTATTTCATTCTTCGGCGAAGCAGCGCAAGCGCGCCGATGCCCAGGCCGAGCATGGCCATCGTGCCGGGTTCCGGAATCATGGATCCTTCCACCGTCACGTTGTCAATGGCCCAGTTGCCACCGCCCGACTCATAACCATAAAGACGAAAATCAACGGTTCCGTCTGTTCCCGTAAGACTAGCCAATGGGTTGTTATCGATCGTCAATGTGGGCTGCCAACTCGCGTCCCTTATCACGGCCGATGTTCCCAATGTCAACCAGTCTTCTCCATCCCACACGTCAACTCGAACTTGCTGGGGTCCTGCCGTGGTCATGCGGTACGTCCAGGATACGCTGTCCACGTCCAGTATCCAGTTTTCCTGCAACGTTACGGAGAATCCCCAATATTGACCCATGTTTTCATCCTCCGACCATCCACCTGTCCAAATGGCCGGCGCATCCGGCCCGCCGGTCGTGCCCGTGGCTGTGCCGTAGGAAAAGCTTCCCGCAGAAACCTCAAATGACGAGGCGCTCAACAGATCATCATGCACAACCGCCGGGGTATTGGTCATCGCCCCAATTTCCCCAAAGGTGTATTGCACAATAATATCCGCACTCGCCATACCCGCCGTGAAACCCAACACCACTAAGACTGCCAACAACCTTCTCATCTTCTGCTCCTTTCGCTCAACCAGTTATGTCCACCGGTTTGTACATATGCACACCTTACGGAAACGCACATCACGCTCTGCATTACTTCAAGTATGTATAACTATACCCAATCAGGCAATCTTTTTTCACTATTTTTTCCACATATACACAGCAGTTTTCATGCCAAGATAAAGAGGATAGGGGAATTGGGATATTCGTGAAACGCGGGTAAAAGAATGGGCAACATCGGGAGGCCGGGAGGAATATCCAATATCCAACCAGGAACAACCAAGGATCACATTTGATGATTGGATATTCCTTGTTGGTTGTTGGACACTGAATTTCCCTGAGCCCCGAATCTTTGTCCCCATCCTTGTCTTAATCTTTGTCTCGATCTCCTGAAGGGAGGACTGCTCTGTCAAAGCTGATATCACGCATTGTTGATAAATCAGAAAGGAAGGATGGGCGATGAAGGCGAATTCCAGGACCGTTACGATTGGACAACGCGGTGTGGTTACGATCCCGCAGGAAATCCGGGAGAGCTATCATCTGGAAAGCGCCCGACCTGCTACCCTTTCTGGGTCTTCTCATTGATCGGAGCGGCATCGCGGTCACCGCGTCGGGGACGCCTTCGGAGGTCGCTCGATGGACCCGGATCGCGGGCCACCCCGGCGACGCGCAGATCGTCGCTGACGCCGCGCGCGCGAAGGCCGATGCGCTGGTGATATTGGACAGGAAGCATCTGCACGGCAACCGCGCGCTCATCAAGGCGGCGCCCTTTCACGTGTTCACGCCGGCGGATTTCCTCGCCCGATTCCGTGACAACCGGATGACCACTGATTACTGAATACTGCCTACTGAACACTGAACACTGAATACTGAACACTGCCTACTGCCACGTCGGCGGCTCCGCCGCCAAGTGGCCGCTTGCCGCTACGCGGCGACGCGGAATCCCAACCCGCCCCGCTACTCCTCCTCCGGCGGTTTCCGCAGGGCCTTTTTCTCCGACTGTTTCCGTTTTTCCTCGAGCATACGCGCCTTTTGGCGGCGGGAACGGCGGCGTTTCTGACGCCGGATTTTTTCGCGTTCCTGCTCGCGCCGGCTTTGTTCCCCTTTGATTTGCGCTTCGAGACGGTCGCACAATTCGCGCCGGGCCAGGAACCGGTTCAGCGCCTGTGACCGCTCCTGCTGGCATTTGACCTCGATCCCGGAATTCAAGTGCCGCAAATACACGCAAGAGGAGGTCTTGTTGATTTTTTGCCCGCCGCGGCCGGAGCCCTTGATGAAGCGTTCCTCGATATCGGCCTCGCGGATTCCCAGCGCTTCCATGCGGCGCTGAAGCCCGGCCTGTTTTTGGGGTGTGACGCTCGAGGATGGCATGGGGGAGGGGGGGGGAGAAAGTGTTCAGTAGTCAGTAGGCAGTATTCAGTGGGCAGTGTTCAGTATGCCGTGATGGATATTCAGTGTTCAGGGGAGCCGCCGACGTGACATTGGGCCTCTGGGTTTTTCCCGGATCTTTCGGGCAACGGAACATCCAATATCCAACAAGGAATAACCAAGGATCAAATTTGAAGATTGGATATTCCTTTTTGGCTGTTGGACATTGAATTTCCATGAGCTCTGAATGCTCCTTCCTCCCCTGTAGGGGCTTCGCTTGCGAAGCCCGGGTGCGAGGCGAAACGATGTTCTCCCGTCCTTTCTTACTCCATCTTCCGGATGGTGTCGCGTTTGAGAAGGCCTTTCAGGAGGGCCGCGGGATTCTGCATCCGGCTGGTGAGGATCATGGCGGCAATGATGAACGGTTTCTTGCTCGCTTCCTTGTACGTGTCGATTCGGTAGCGCTCGAACACGGAGGCCTCCACTTCGCCTTCCTGGCAGGAAACACCCGAGATATCGGCCGGCAGACAGTGCATGTACAGGGCCTTGCCGTCCCGGGTCTGCTTCATCCTGTCTTCCGTGCAGGTCCAGTCCTTGTGCTCCGCGTTTCGGGCCAGCGCCTGTTGTTCCAATTCGGCCAAGCCGGCTCGGTCCCCCGCCTTCAGCAGTTCGGTGCGTTCGCCCATGACCTCGTAGGGGGCCCATGATTTCGGGTACACGATGTCCGCGTCCTGAAACGCCTCGTCCATGGAGTGAACATGCGTGAACCGGCCGCCGGAATCCGCCGCGTTCTTCTTCGCCACCTCGACCACGTCGGGAATCAGGTCATATTTTTCCGGGTGGGCCAGCACGACGTCCATGCCGAATCGTGTCATGAGGCCGATAATGCCCTGCGGGACGGACAGGGGCTTTCCGTAGCTGGGGGAATAGGCCCAGGTCATGGCGATCTTCTTCCCCTTCAGATTTTCGAGGCCGCCGAAATATTCCTGGAGCCAGAGCAGGTCGGCCATGGACTGCGTCGGGTGATCCACGTCGCATTGCAGGTTCACAATGGCGGGCCGCTGGGCGAGCACGCCCTGCTGGAATCCGTCATCGAGCGCTTCGGCCACTTCCAGCATATAGGTATGTCCGGCGCCGAGGTACATGTCATCCCGGATGCCGATGACTTCCGTGAGGAAGGAGATCATGTTGGCGGTTTCGCGTACGGTTTCACCATGCGCGATTTGCGATTTGGCTTCGTCGAGGTCCTGCACGGTCAGGCCCAGCAGGTTGGCGGCCGACGCGAAGGAGAACCGGGTGCGCGTGGATTGATCCCGGAAATTGGATATCGCGAGACCCGACTCGAAACAGCGGGCAGATCGGTTGGCCCGGTAGAGGGTTTCGAGGGCTTCGGCAACCGTGAGTACCTGTTTCAATTCCGGTTCGGACTTGTCCCAGGTCAGCAGAAAATCCTTCCCAAAAAGATTCGCCGCAAGGTCTTCGATGTTCCGGATGAGTTCTTTGATGTGAGACATGATGTGCTCCTTTACTGGATCGGCCTTGTTGCGCGGTTACGCAGTCCGTGTGGGCCGTGCTTCGTCCTCGGTACAGGCCGCCCGTTCTCTTGGCGGGATTGTTCGCGGGGCGTCTTCATACGTAGGCACAGTATTACACGGGAGGACGGTGGGGGTCAATCGCGTGCGCGTCCGTGGGCCTCCGGCACACCGCGGGGCGAGGCCGGTGAATCCCTTCATGATTTCGGCGCTCCAACGGCTCATTCCCTCCTCTTCCGTGCCGATGGCCATCTTCCTGTTGTCATGACCAAACGATTCCTCTACAGTGCGCGGGTCATGTCAATTCACACAACAGATCCGGCCCGGGACCTGGTGATTTCCGGGGATGTCGGGGAGGTCCGGCGCGCGTGGGACCGGTTTGCGGCGATTCCGGTGGATTGGGATCTCCTGGATGATGCGCGCCCCGTGGCGCCGCGCAAACAGAACACGATCATCGAGCCCAAAACCCTGAAGGGACCGGGCACGTTTTTGTGCGGGGAACAACGCACCGTGACGTTGCGGCCCTCGGAGGAGGAGGGGTGGTGGTTCAACCGGGTTGACCTGGCCGGGCGTCTTCCGGTGCGGGTATCCGTGCATAATGTGTGGAGAACCGGGGGCGTCGTCAGCAATATCGTTCTGCGCAGTGGTCCGCCGGAAAATTATATCCGCATGGTGGAACACATCATTGCCCTCAAGCTCGGCACGGATATCGATAACCTGATCATCGAGATGGATTCCGGCGATCCGCCCCTGTTCGACAGCGGCAGTCTGGACCTCGTGCAGGCGTTGGAGGGCGCCGGTACGCGTGAAGTATCGGACCCGGTGGAATATGTGACCGTGAAAGAGCCGGTAACGGTCGGCGGAGACGGCGGGAGTTTTCTTTCGCTGGCGCCGTGCGATCCCGAACGGCCGATGTTGACGATCGATTGCGCCGTGGATTTTAAGACCGCCATCGGGAAACAGCGGATTCGATTTCCCCTTACCCGCAAGAATTTTCGGTACGGAGCGGAAGCGCGGACCAACTCTTCCGCCTCGAAGAAACTGTATTGTCATACCCTCGGCAAGATATTCGCGGATCTGCGCAATCTGGGCTACACGGAGAAAAACGTACTGATTGCCGGCCGCAAACGCTATTTAAACGAACCCCGCCTGGTACACGACGGAAAATCCCTCGAGGCGGTCTGGCATCGGGCGGTGCTGGATCTCGTGGCCGCGCTGGCGCTTATCGACCGCGGACGGTTCGTGGGTCACGTCACCTCCTACAAGGCCGGGCATACCCTGGATGTCGAAATGGTCCGGCGGTTGTACCAGATGGACGCGCTGGAGCGGGTGGGGATCTAAGCCGACCACTGAAGAGAACGCAAAGGCGCAGAGGAAGAAAACGCAAAGGCGCCAAGGGAAGAGAAGGCGCAAAGAGGAAGATGGGGTCACGGGAAGAGAACGCAAAGACGCCAAGGGAAGATAAGGCGCAAAGAGGGAGATGGGGTAAGGGGAAGAGAACGCAAAGGCGCAGAGGGAAGAGAAGGCGCAAAGAGGGAGCTGGGGTAACGGGAAGAGAACGCAAAGACGCAGAGGGAAGAGAAGGCGCAAAGGGGAAGATGGGGTAACGGGAAGAGAACGCAAAGGCGCAGAGGGAAGAGAAGGCGCAAAGGGGGAGATGGGGTAACGGGAAGAGAACGCAAAGGCGCCAAGGGAAGAAAAGGCGCAAAGATGAATGAAAATAAGTTGAGCAAGATCATTATTGGGGCGGCCATAGAGGCACATCGCGAGCTTGGCGGACCGGGATTGCTGGAAGACATTTATGAGGAGGCAATGTGCCACGAACTGAAGCTGCAGAAAGTTCCGGTAGGCCGCCAATTGCACTACCCGGTCATGTACAAGAACGTCAAATTGGCGAGACCGCTGATTCTTGATGTGCTTGTTGGCGATTTGGTCATTGTGGAATCCAAGGCTGTTGATGAGATTCATCCGGTACATAAGGCGCAATTGCTTACATATCTTCGTATAACCGGAAAGAAGCTGGGACTGTTGATCAATTTTGGGGAAGAAACCGTGGCCAAGGGCATACACCGGGCAGTCAACGGATTATAAACCCTCTTTGCGCCTTCTCTTCCCTTACCCATTCCCTCTTTGCGCCTTATTCTTCCTTTGCGCCTTTGCGTTCTCTTCTCTTCCGCCTTTGCCTTCTCTTCGCTTACCCATTCCCTCTTTGCGCCTTATTCTTCCTTTGCGCCTTTGCGTTCTCTTCTCTTTCGCCTTTGCCTTCTCTTCCCTTACCCATTCCCCCTTTGCGCCTTATTCTTCCTCTGCGCCTTTGCGTTCTCTTCTCTTCCGCCTTTGCCTTCTCTTTCCTTTACTCCATCTCCCCCTTTGCGCCTTATTCTTCCTCTGCGCCTTTGCGTTCTCTTCTCTTTACTCCATCTCCCTCTTTGCGCCTTCTCTTCCCTCTGCGCCTTTGCGTTCTCTTCTCTTCCGCCTTTGCCTTCTCTTTCCTTTACTCCATCTCCCTCTTTGCGCCTTCTCTTCCCTCTGCGCCTTTGCGCTCTCTTCTCTTCCGCCTTTGCTTTTTCTTCACGGAAGGAAGTTCTTCTTTTTCAGTTTCTCCGGCAGGTAGGTATCCAGCACGAAGTTCAGCCCGTACTTGGCGAAGGCCTGCTGTTCGATGCGCACCCCCATTTTCAGCATTTGCTCCAGGGCGTTCTGCCATTCCTTGTGATGCTTGATAAAGGGATCGTTCTTTAGCGCGTCGCGCGCGCGTTTAATATCCACGTCTTCAAGCGGGTGCGTCGTGTCTTCGAGTTTGTAATCAATGATGTCCTGCGGCGTGACGCCCAGAAATTGTGCCGTCGGCACACAGAAATACCGGTTGATGTGCGCGGCCTGCCCGGAGCCGGCCTTAAGCGTCCGGTAGATGTTGCAGTATCCGTACGGGTCGCCGTCGGTGAACGCCAGTACGGGCATGTTGAGATCGTCCGCCACGCGCCGGATGAAACGGCGGCAGGCCCGGGTGGGCACACCGCTCATGGAGACGAGAATGCACTTTGCTTTTTCATAATACCGGTGATGCACCAGGCGCTGAAAAAGAGAAGAGGTTTCCACCGCCAGGAGAAATTTGGCCTTGGACTCAAAGCGCAGGTGTTCCACGCGGGACGGTACGCTCCAGGCGCCCGTTCCCAGTTTTGTGCCGTCGATCCGGATGTCCTTGCCGGTCGCGGGATCCCGGTCGATGACCACGATGGGACCGCACACCTCGCCGCCGCGTTCTTCGGGAATATAACCCAACTGCTCGCGGTTGATGGCGAGCATGGCTTCGATGTCATCGAGCAGCGTGTCGCTTTCCGGTTGTTGCTCGAAGCGGCATTCCCCCCAACTCTTGCTGTTGTAATACACTTCCCGTTTGCCGGCGATGTCGTCCCGGTCCAATAGATCGTTCTTGGTCGTGGCCAACAGGCGCATGGATTGGGCGAAGCCCTTGACCGTGTTGTACGACAGGGTGCGGGTTATGTGTTTGCCCAGGATTTCGAAATGACCGCGCTTGACGTCATATTTGACGTTCGTGAGCGAACGGATCGGGAATTTCATGGAAGGCTTCCGGGCTTTCTTCACGATATCCTGATGAATCGTTTCCGCGACGCTTACGATTTTGCGTGACGCGCCCTTCTTGGAGATGATTTCGGGGGCTTTGGGTGATTTTCTGGCCATGGGATTATTCCTTTCTTAAACGCAAAGGCGCAAAGAGAAGATGAGGCGCAAAGAAAATAATGTTTTCCCAAAGGGGCCGCGCGCGCGCGAACATATGAAAAATCATTTGGGATACTGTTAATTCCAAGCTTTGCGTCTTCGCGTTCTTTGCGTCTCTGCGTTCTTTCTTTCTTGCCGTTACACGTCCAGGTGCGTTTTCTCCAGCATCTTGCGCAGCTTGGTGACGATTTTTTGCTCTTCCCGGTTGCTTAAATCCATGATGTCTTTCAGGCCCAGCGCCAGGTGCGGAATGTACAGCTCGATATAACTGCGTTTTCGCTCCGCCTCCGCCGCTCGTTTACGCCGGTTTAAGTAAACGGACAGGCGCCGCCCGCATTCCTGCAGGGCAAACGTCAGTTCCCTGATAATTTCCGGATAATGCGCGACGGCTTCCTTGCTCTCGCTGGTGAACGGGACCCAGACGCTGGCCATATGCGCCATAATCACCATCGGCCCCACCGGCAGCGAACCGCGGGGCTGGGTTAATCCGTAGGCCTTCCAATTCACCTGGCCTACCGCGCGCGTGATGGCACAGCCGCCCCCCATGTACAACAGGGGAACCCGGTTGGCAAACCGCATGACGCGGATCGGTTCCTCCGCGCCGAGATCCTTGTTTTCGCCCGGTTTTGCGTAGGCCAGGCCTACTTCGACCTGGAAAGGGTTGCCGCGGTACACCGTGGGCGGGCGCGTCACGGCCGTATAGAAGTCGGCCTGAATCTCTTTTTTGAGTCCCGCCATGATCTGTTCCTCGCTGATGGGCGATAGGCAATCGGTCGGCGGTCGCAGAAGTTTGATTTCGTTGATGGCCCGGAACAGCGACTCGCTTTCCTGGTGCGCGATCCGCGTGGGATTTGCGCGCGGATTGAGCCCGGCCTGCGCACAGATTTGCTGGGCGGCGCGATCACTTACCCGCGAAAAATCCTGGGTCAATGCCGACTTCAACGTGCGCGCGTGCGTGTCTTTCAGCATCTGGACCAGCAATCCCAGCTCCACGCCGTGCGGATGCGGTTTAATTTCCCCGCTGGGTTCCGGCAGTACCCGGACGGCGCGCTCGAAGGTCTGCCAGGGTTCGTCCGCGGGTTGGCTCGTGTCGGCCTCATCGGCCTTCCCGTTTTTCGCGAGGTTCACACGATAATGCAGTTGCAGGTGGGGGTTCACGATGGCGCATTGCTTGAGATATTCGTCCACGGAGAGGCGGCCGCGAATATAGGCCGCCTCCATTTCAATCGTCACACAGGTGCCGTGTGTGTAGGTGACGGGTTTGACCTTGCCGTTCGGGTAAAAGGTGGGCCGCCACTCTTCCTCGTCATCCGCCAGGATGACCGGTTTGTTCGCCTTGGTGTCAATCTGCACGGCGATGCGATGCGCGTGTTTCTGCCCCTTGGTTTTCGAGTCAATGCGCGTGGACTGGCCCGTGGTCAATTGCCCGTACATGCCCGCGGCGCTGATGCCGATGCCCTGCTGTCCGCGCGACATTTTTAGCCGGTGAAACTTGGATCCGTACAACAGTTTCGCAAAGATTTTCGGAATTTGCGCGCGCACGACGCCCGGGCCGTTGTCCGTAATGCTGACGCGGAATCGTTTCTCGCTGATCTGCCGGAGATCCACGCTGATTTCGGGCAGAATTCCCGCCTCCTCGCACGCATCAAGCGAGTTGTCCACGGCTTCCTTCACGGTTGTAAGCAGTGCCTTCCTCGGACTGTCGAATCCGAGCAGGTGACGATTCTTGAGAAAGAATTCCGACACCGAGATTTCGCGCTGGCGTTTCGCCATGCTCTCGGCGGTTTCGGCGGTTGTTGTTTTTCTTTTTTTGGCCATGATGAAAAATGCGCTCTCCATTGCCGGGTTGTAACGGCATTATACGCAACCGGCGGACGTCAGCAGCCGCGCGGCCGGTACGGGTGTCGGGATGAAACGTCGGCTTTTCACTTCAATGTCGATACCATATTTAAAGCGGTTGGGAACACCCAAAATTGCGGGCGTCTCCATGAATCCTTTAGTCTCGGATCCGTTGCGATGCGTCCTGCCGCGGCTCGGCGGGAGCCTCGCCCCCCAAATGCGGATAGGTGCGTGTCTTGGAAGGTCCGACGTTTATCCTGGAGGGCGATTCTCCTGATGAGCCGTTGCGGGCGGGAGGAAAGTGGAATGGAAACATGGATCCGCTCGCCGTCCCTGGAACATCAGTGTTATTGAAATAACTCTTCTGCTTGTGCAGTATGGCAACGGGATGGCGCACATGTTTATGGGAAGGAAATCATTGGGATACACCATGCGGCCATGATCAAGCCCGCACAATCCGATTCCGGGGCGCGAAAGAAACGCGCCCCGTTTCCCGTGTCCGGGGGAGAGGCACAGAATCGCCTGACCGGACAGATCGAGCGCGTTACCTTTCACAGCGAGGAAACGGGGTTTGCCGTGCTCAAGGTGAAAGCGCGGGGACACCGGGATCTGGTCGCGGTCGTGGGCACGCTGGTCAACGTGACGCCCGGGGAATGGGTGGAGGCGGAAGGACGCTGGGTGATCGATCCCCAGCACGGCCGGCAGTTCAAGGCGAATGAACTGCGCACGACGCATCCGGATACCCTGGAGGGGATCGAGAAATATCTCGGGTCCGGGCTGATCAAGGGAATCGGCCCCGTATACGCCTCAAAACTGGTGAAGGCGTTCGGCAAGGACGTGTTCGACATCATCGACAACCGCTCCAAGTTGCTTCAGAAGGTGGAAGGGATCGGTCCGATGCGCCGGGCTCAAATCAAGAGCGCGTGGAACGAACACAAGTACGTGCGGGAGATCATGACGTTTCTGTTGAGTCATGGCGTGAGCACGGCGCGGGCGCTTCGGATTTACCGGACCTACGGGGAGAAGGCGATCGAACGGGTGATGTCGGATCCCTATTGCCTGGCGCGCGATATCTGGGGGATCGGTTTCAAGACGGCCGACCAGATTGCGCAACGTATCGGGATCGCGCAGGATTCCGCATTGCGGGCCCGTGCGGGCGCGGAATATGTGCTGCAGGAACTGACGAATGACGGGCATTGCGCCTATCCGCGTTCGGCGCTGGCGGATGAGGCGGTTAAGATTCTGGAGATACCGTCGCAGATCGTCGATGACGCCATTCAACACGGTCTTGAAGAGGGGCGCCTCGTACAGGATGCGGGGCCGGACCAGGAACCGCTGATTTACCTGAAACCGTTGTACCAGGCCGAGACCCAACTGGCCGTTTGTCTGGGCGATCTGATGAAGGGCGAGCATCCGTGTCCGCCCATCCAGGTCGACAAGGCCATTGCATGGGTCCAGCAACAGGTACGCCTGGAACTGGCCCCGGCGCAGCAGGGCGCGATTCGCGAGGCTGTATCCCACAAGGTCATGATTATCACGGGCGGCCCCGGCGTCGGCAAAACAACGCTCGTGAATTCCATCCTGAAAATCTTTCGGGCTAAGAAGCTGAAAGTCGTATTGTGCGCGCCGACCGGACGCGCCGCCAAACGCATGAGCGAAATGACGGGCATGACGGCAAAAACCATCCATCGCCTGCTTGAATACGATCCGTCCAACGGCCGGTTCAAGCATGACCTGCACCGGAAACTGGCCGGTGATGTGTTTGTGGTGGATGAAACCAGTATGATTGACGTTGTGCTCGCGTATCAATTGGCGTGCGCCATTCCGCGCCATGCTGCGGTGATCTGGGTGGGCGACGTCGACCAGCTGCCGTCGGTGGGCCCGGGTACGGTACTGCGCGATCTAATTGACTCCAACGTGTTTCCCGTATGCCGGTTGACCGAGGTGTTTCGGCAGGCGGCGTCGAGCGCGATTGTCACCAACGCGCACCGGGTCAACCAGGGGCAGATGCCGCAGTATCCGGTGGGCGATGAGCAGAAGAAGGCGGCTACGGACTTTTATTTCATCCGCGGCGACGACCCGGAGGAAGCCTCGGCCCGGCTGGTGAAACTCGTGAAGGAAACCTTGCCGCGCCGGTTCGGGTTTGACCCGCTGGAACATATCCAGGTGATCACGCCGATGCAGAAAGGCGTATTGGGGGCGCGGACGTTGAACCAGGTACTGCAGCAGGCGTTGAATCCGGTCGGCGAGGATATCGAACGGTTCGGATACCGGTTCCGGGTGGGCGACAAGGTCATGCAGATGATCAACGACTATCAGAAGGATGTCTTCAACGGCGATATCGGCCGCATCGTCGAGTTGGACCGGGCCGAACGGGAAATCCGTGTTCGATTTGAGGGACGGGGCGTGGTCACGTACGACTTTCAGGAACTGGACGAAGTGGCGCTGTCCTACGCCATCACCGTGCACAAGAGTCAGGGCAGTGAGTATCCTTGCGTGGTGGTGCCGGTGCACACCCAGCATTTCATGCTGTTGCAGCGCAATCTGCTGTATACAGCCATCACGCGGGGCAAGCGGTTGGTGGTGCTGATCGGCATGCCCAAGGCGGTCGGCATGGCGGTGAAGCGCACCGAATCCAAGCAACGGGTTACCCTGTTGAGTCGCCGGTTGGCTGCGCCGTAGAAGAGAGAGCAGGCGGATGGATGGGTGGAAAAGAGGAAAGAAGTTGCAAAGGTAGTAAGAAGTAAGAAGTAAGAAGTAAGAGGTAAGAAGTAAGAAGTAAGAAGTAAGAAGTAAGAAGTAAGAAGTAAGAAGTAAGAAGTAAGAAGTAAGAAGTAAGAAGTAAGAAGTAAATAGT
>SLKG01000064.1 GCA_007134735.1 Kiritimatiellia bacterium | reverse complement strand
ATTGCTTCTGTTCGGTTCAAAGAATCTTCCCGGGATGGCCCGTACGCTGGGAAAAACACTGGAGGAATTCCGTCGCGCATCGCGTGAGGTTACCGACGAGATCATGCACGCCGCGGACGAACCTTCTGAAAAGCCTGAATCCCTGTCGGATAAGAACGAACCGCGCGCTTTTCCGCGTGACCCGGCCGCGCCGCGCCGCGGCGCGCCCGGCGACTCATCGGTAAAGCAAGCAGATTCCACGGACGATACGCGCAACGATGAAAGAGCCGAATGATCGCACCGCCGGTTCGGCGGAATCCAAACCTTTTCTGGATCACCTGGAAGATCTGCGCGGGGTGTTGATCCGTTCCGCGATGGCGGTGGCCATCGGCACGGCCATCGCGTTGCCGTTGGTGCCCCGGATCTTCGCGATCCTCAAGCGACCCCTGGCAAGGGTGGTGCGCGATCCGGACGCGTTTCTGCAATCCATTGAGGTGACGGGGGCGTTTTCCGTAACGGTGCGGATCGGATTGTGGAGCGGGATTCTGATTAGTGCCCCGTTCCTGGTCTATTTTATCGGCGGGTTTATTTTTCCCGGGTTGACCGAAGGGGAACGCCGGGCCGTGTTGCGATCATCCGGATTTGCGATCGCATTATTCGTGGTGGGCGTGCTGTTGGGATATTTTGTGACCCTGCCCGTCGCGTTGCGGATGATGTTCGGTCTGCATGAGTGGATCGGCGTTCGCCCGGCGCCCCAGGCAACCAGTTACGTGGCCTTTTCCATTCAACTGCTGCTCGCGTTCGGCGTTGCGTTCCAGATGCCGGTGGTCCTGGCGATGCTCGGCCGGCTCGGCGTGATCAGCGCGGCGCAATTAAGGGAACGCCGGCGCTATGTCATCGTGATACTGTTGATGGCTTCCATGGTGTTGACGCCGCCGGACATCCTGACGCAACTGGTGATGGCGGGTCCATTGGTGATTCTGTATGAGGGGTGCATCTGGCTGGTGGACTGGTTTGAACGCCGCGCATCATACCGGCAGGAGTAATGGCCTTATGAACGAACCGGCCACGACCGCCCATGGGAATATGCGACACCAGCTCGGAACCTTTGCCGGGGTGTTCACGCCGTCGGTTCTGGCGATTCTCGGCATCATCATGTTTTTGCGGGCGAATTTCGTCGTGGGGCAGGCGGGGGTATCGGGTGCGTTGATGATTCTCCTGACGGCCGAAGTGTTGGTGATCTTGACCGCGCTTTCGGTGGCGGCCATTTCCACGAACACGCCGGTACGCGGCGGCGGCGCCTATTACCTGATCTCGCGGGTGTTGGGGCCGGAATTCGGCGGGGCGATCGGGTTGGCCCTGTTTCTGGCGCAGACCATTTCCGTCCCGTTCTACATACTCGGTTTCGGGGAGGCGTTTGTGCAGAACGTGCCGGTTCTGGCGCCGCATCTGCGATGGCTTTGCCTGGGCACGGCGACGGTATTGTTTGTCCTCAACTACATCGGGGTGCGTTGGGCTTTGTCGATGCAATTTCTGGTCATGGCCACTCTGGGTCTTGCCATGCTCGTGTTTTTTGGCGGGGCGGCCATCCGGTTCGATCCGGAACTGCTGGCGGCGAACTGGGAACCGCGCTATGGAGAAGGGTTCGCCTTTTGGCGCGTATTCGCGATCTATTTTCCCGCCGTGACCGGCATCATGGCGGGCATCAACATGTCGGGCGATCTGAAGGACCCCGGCCGTTCGCTGGTGCGCGGCACGTTCTGGGCGATTGCGGTAGGCGCCGCCGTCTATGCCCTGCATATCGTGTTGTTCGGCGGGGCCGTGACGCGGGACAATCTGATCGAGTATCCGTACGCTTCGTTGGTCCATGGGGCGCTGTTCAGCGCGGGTTTCCTGGTGGCGGCGGGCATGTGCGCCGCTTCGTTGTCGAGCGCCTTGAGTTCCTTTGTGGCTTCCCCGCGCGTGATGCAGGCCATCGCGCGCGACCGGATTCTTCCACCGCTCTCGTTTCTGGCCGCCGGCACGAGGAAAGGCGATGAGCCCCGTCGTGCCATTGTGCTGGCCTTCGGCATAGGGATGGCCGTTCTCTGGTGGGCGACCGCGGAGGACGCGGGAGATGCCTTTAATACCGTGGCTTCGGTGGTGACCATGTTCTTCCTGTCCACCTACACCATTATCAACCTGGCCGCGTTCGTGGAGGCGTTCGGATCCAACCCGTCGTTCCGGCCGCGTTTCCAATTCTTTCACTGGAGCACCGCGTTGGCCGGCGCGGCCGGTTGTTTGGCGGTAATGGGGTTGATCGATTGGGTCGCCGCGTCCATCGCGATGCTGTGTATTGGTTTGCTGTATGCCTATATGAGTCGACGGGTTTATGTCACGACGTTTGGCGATGCGCGCCGCGGTTTCGTGTATTCCCACTTGAGTAAGAACCTGCTGCGTTTGCGGAATTTCCACCCGCACCCGAAAAACTGGCGTCCGACCATACTGGTGCTATCCGGCGATCCGGAGACGAGGCTCAATCTCATCTCCTTCGGGGTCTGGCTCGAGGCCGGACGCGGCATCGTTACGGTGGCGCAGTTGATCACGGGTACATTGGAGCAATTGTTGGAGCGCCGCAATGCCGCCCTCAAACGATTGGAGGCCTTCGTACAGGAGAACGACCTGAACGTGTTTCCGGAGGTCGTGGTGGCCGGCGACTTCGACGAGGGTGTTCGCCTGCTTCTGCAGTCTCATTCGATCGGGCCCATCAAGCCCAACATCGTGCTCATGGGTTGGCCGAACGACCCCGAGCGCGTAGCGCCGTTTGTGCGGCATTTACACGACATAAGGAAACTGGGGATGAGTGCCGTGGCCGTGGTGGATCACGGGCTCCCGTCTTTTTCGGCCCCCAAACGGGTGGATATCTGGTGGCGCGGCCAGGAGAACGGTTCGCTGATGCTGATTCTGGCGCACCTGTTGGAGGGGAACTGGGAATGGAGCAATTCCGATATCCGGATTCTTCGGTTGATCGATCAGGAGGACGGACGCGAGCCGGCGGCCCGGGCTCTTCGCGAATTGGTAGAGGCCGCGCGCATTACGGCCGAAGTTTGTGTGCTTGTTTCGGGGGAACCCTTTCCGCAGGTGTTTCGTGAACATTCGCATGATGCCTCCTTAATCTTCGTGGGATTCCAGCCCGTGGATGAGACCACGGCGCGATCCTTCTTTGATTTCTATGAAACGCTTCTGGGGGATATGCCGACCACCGTGCTGGTGAGTTCGAGCGGAGAAGCGGATTTGCTGGCATAGCGGAGGGCGAGCGGATGGGTTGTTCCGCCACGCCTTGCCAGGCGCGGCTACGACTCCCCAATGGTCTTGAGCAATATCCAACAGCCAACAAGGAATGTCCAATTTTCAAATTTGTTCCTGGGTTCTTCCTCGTTGGATATTGGATATTCAGTTCGTTCCCATCATCCGCGAGAAACCCAGAAGCCCCCACGGACAGCCGACATCTCTCTCATCCTGCCATTCCGGTTGCCATTCCGATCGCTGGCGGCTATCCTGAAGGTCGGTACGAAAGGTTTGAGTCATGAGCAAACTTCGGGTGGCCAGTTTTGGGATTCGGGGGCTGGTGGGGGAATCGCTCACGCCGCGCGTGGTGATTGATTTCGCGTCGGCCTATGCCTCCTTTGTTCAGGGCGGGTGCGTCCTGGTGGGGCGCGATACGCGCTACTCGAGTCCCATGCTCCATTCCGCCGTATTGTCCGGCTTGTTGAGCGCGGGGTGCGATGTGCTTGATTTTGGTGTGTGCCCCACGCCGATCCTGCAATATTCGGTGAAGCATCGGAAGGCGGCCGGCGCCGTATCCATTTCCGGCGGTCATAACGCCATGGGCTGGAATGCGGTTACGCTGATTGGATCCGACGGCGCGTTCATGGAGCCGATCGGCGGTGAGACGGTCCTGGATATCTTTCACGCGGGTGATTTTGCCAAGGCGGACTGGAATCGGATCGGAAACAGGCGGCCCGTGGATGATTTCGCCGTGCCCTATTTTGATGCACTGGAACAGCTCGTCGATGCGCGCGCCATTCGCGACGCCGGGTTTACGGTATTGATCGATCCGGTGGGCGGCGCCGGATGCGCGTATCTGCACACTTTCGCGGAGCGTTTTTCCTTATCCCTGGTGCCCATCAATGCCCAGCCTTCCGGATACCTTGCCCGCGAACCGGAACCGCGTCCACGCAGTGCGCTTCAGATGGCATCCATCATTCCCCACACGGGAGGCGATGCGGGGTTTGTATTCAGCAGCGACATGGGACGGATGTCGTTGGTTACCGAACAGGGCGAACCCGCCAGCGAGGAATACACGCTGGCCGTTATTGCGGATCATGTGTTGGAAAAACGTGCGGGACCCCTGGTGACCAACGTATGCACGACCCGGACCGTGGACGATATCGCCGAACGGCATGGGGCGCCGGTGATCCGCACCAAGGTGGGGCAGGCCTACGTGGTGGCGGCGCTGGCGGATGAAGGAGGCGTGGTGGGGGGGGAAGGCAGCGGCAGTGTGGCCTATCCCGCGTTCAGCATGGCGTTTGACGGTTTTCTAATGATGGCGCTGACGCTGGAAGCCATGGCGGAGAGCGCAACCCCTCTTTCCGGTTTATTGAATCGATTGCCCCGGTATCAAATCGTCAAGCGCAGTGTTCCGTGCGGATCCCGGAAAGGATACCGGGCCATCGAAGTGCTCAAACAGAATACGGATATCGGAAGCACGGGGCGGATCAGTTTGACCGACGGGTTCCGTGTGGATTGGCCGGACGGTTGGGTGCATGCCCGGACCTCGCAGACCCAGCAATTGGTGCGGGTTATTTCGGAGGCGAACACAAGACCGGTTGCGGAACGCCGCGCGGATGATGTGGTCAGAATCATACAGCAGGAGCTATGAAAGAGTCCTTAAAGATCAGTACGTCCGGTGTTCGGGGAGTGGTCGGCGATTCGTTCACGCCCCAGCTGGCGGCTTCGTTTGCCCAGGCGTTCGGAACTTTTGTGGGGCAGGGCGAGGTACTGATCGGACGGGATACCCGTGCCTCGGGAGTGATGGTCGAACAGGCCGTGGTGGCGGGGCTGTTGAGTGTGGGGTGTAAACCCCTCTGTGTCGGTGTGGCGCCGACACCGTCGGTCCTGTATCTGGTCAACGAAATCGGGGTGCGCGGGGGGATTGTAATCACCGCCAGTCATAATACGGCGCCGTGGAATGCCCTCAAGTTTGTGGATCGTCGAGGTCTGTTCTTGAACGAGATCCACGCCGAGGAGTTATTTGATTTGTATCATCAACAGGATTTTCACCAGGTTTCGGAATTTGATCTGCCCGTGGTTGAGCACAGGGGGGAACCGACGGAGACCCATTTTCGACGTGTGCGGGATTATATTGACGGTGACCGGATCCGCACGGCGGGCTTTCGCGTGGCGGTGGATTGCTGCAACGGAGTCGGGGCGCTGTACACGGCGGATTTTCTGCGGGATGCGTTTGGATGCGAAACCGTGACGCTGTTTGACAAAATTTCGGATGATTTTGAACGGGATCCGGAACCGTTGCCCCGGCACCTTGATGCGTTGCGGGATACCGTCATCCGGGAGCAGTGTCACATCGGCTTCGCACAGGATCCCGACGGCGACCGGTTGGCCGTGGTGGATGAAACGGGGCGGCCGATCGGCGAGGATCAAACCGTGGCGCTGGCGATACAGCAGGTATTACGTCATCACGAACAGGGGCCGGTGGCCATTAATATGTCGGCCAGCAAATGCATTGAGCGTGCGGCCCGGGATCTCGGAAGCGAAGTGATTCGAACGAAGACGGGCGAAATCAACGTCTCGGAGCGCATGCTGGAAGCGGGAGCCGTGGCCGGGGGCGAGCATACGGGCGGGATTATTGTTCCGGCGGTGCATCCCTGCCGGGACAGTTATACCGGCATGGCGCTCATACTGGAGCATCTTGCCATGAGCGGCCGGCGCGTTTCGGAATTGAGCGGGGCATTGCCGCAATATCATCTGGCCAAGGACAAGATTCCCATTCGAAATGAATGGGCGCCTGCGATCATGCGTGGGTTCCGTCATCGCTTTGAAGGGCAGAACATCAATTACATGGACGGTCTCTTTATCGATTTCGGCGAGCGCTGGATTCATGTGCGCCGATCCAATACCGAATCGGTGCTTCGGATTATCGCGGAAGCCCCGCGGCAAGCCGAAGCCGAACAATTGGTCACGGATGTGCGCATGCAGGCGGAAGAGGCTATTCGAGAGCTGGTGGGCCGAGGCTGAATATGAAACGGATAAACGGGGAGGGGTCTATCGACCCGGTCCGGCACAACGCATGTGCCGGCGGGTTCGTCCGGCTTCGCTCGGAATCTACGCCTGGCCGGCCGGAATCAATCGAGGGAATGTAGGGGCTTCGCTT
>SLKG01000014.1 GCA_007134735.1 Kiritimatiellia bacterium | reverse complement strand
CGGAGAGGCGGCCAGCGGCGACCCCTACCCACCGGGCAATCGGTCCAGGTCGGCGTCCCGGCCGTACACGACAAAGGTATCGCCCTCGCCGATCCGGTAATCCGGGCCGGGAACAATGGGAACGACATCGCGCTCTCCGAGGCGATCTCCCATCTTCTTTTTCACCAGCAACACACGCACGCCGTATCGGGACGGCAATTGCGCCTCGGAGAGCGTCTTCCCCGATAACGATGCGGGGGGATCCCATTCCACCAGCGAAAACGCCTCCATAAGCTTTACCCGGGCCTGAAGACCCGAAGAGGAGAACCGGGAAACCAGCGTGTCGGTTGTTTCCCGCTTCATGAGTTCGTTGTTGTACACGGCAATGACGTCCGTATAACGAAGCACGCCAATCAGTTTTCGGCGCACCGGATGATCAACCACGGGCAATTCCGTTATACGGCTCTGCTCGAACTTCAACAACGCCTGGCTTAATGTCTCGTCCAGAAGACAGACATCCTTCCCTTCATGCATCAGGTCTTCCGCAAGCAGAACCCGCTCCAGGTCGGATCGGCGGGCCAGTATCCGGCTTAATTCCCCCAGCAGGATAACACCCCGACATTGTCCCTCGCTGTCCGTCACATAGAATTGGGTGTATTCCCCGCCGACCCACCGGTCAATGATCTCGGCGGCGGGGGTTTCTTCGCGGATGGTTTCAAAATCCGTGCGCATGCATTGGGATACCGTGTGGGATTTCAGGACATCCAACGATCTTCCTTTGAACAGGTCGATACCCTGTCGCACCAGGTTCAGCGTGTAGATGGACTCCCGGCTGAACCGGGACGAGATCAGGATGCTGATGATGCACACGATCATGAGCGGCAGGATGATGTGATAGTTGTAGGTAATTTCAAAGATCATCAAGATCGCTGTAATCGGCGCGTGCGTGGTCCCGGCCACCAGTCCGCCCATCGCCACCAGCGCATATCCGCCCGCTTCGCCCGCCGAGGCGCCCATTAGGAATCCCGTCACATGGCCCAACATGCCGCCGGCCACCGCGCCGATGAACAGGGAGGGCACGAATACGCCTCCCGACCCGCCGGAACCAAGCGTCAACGACGTGGCCACGAGTTTACCGATCAGCAGGAGGCCCATGAACCACCACGTCAAATCGCCATGCAGGGCCAGATTGATCGTGTGCTCGCTATCTCCATAGACATGCGGCAACCCCATGATCCCGATGAAGCCCAGCAACAATCCTCCCAACACCGGTTTCAGGTACCCCGGGAAAAAGTTCAACCCGTCAAACAGGTCTTCCGTTTTATAGAGCGTCTTGATGAACGCCACAGACACCACGCCACACAGAATGCCGAGCAAGAGATATGGAAATAATTCCCAGGCGCTTACCAGTTCATACTGCTCGGTCAGGGTGAAAACCGGTCCGTCCGCGAAGTAGTGACGGGCCACCACGGTGGCAATTACCGAGGAGACGACAATCGGACTGAACTGTGTCATGGCAAACTGACCGAGAATCACCTCCACCGCGAATAGTGCGCCGGCAATCGGCGCGTTGAAGGTGGCGGCGATGCCCGCCGCGGCGCCGCACCCCACGTAGGTCCGGAGTTGCCGGGTCGGCACGCGCAACGTCCGCCCCACCCGGGAACCGATCGCCGATCCGATATGCGCAATCGGCCCGGCCTTTCCGGCCGATCCGCCCGAGCCGATCGTGATGGCCGAGGTCAGCGCCTTCGCAAGAGCAAACCGAAGGCGAATGACGCCGTCCTGCCGCACCACGGCGGCCATGACCTTGGGCACATCACTGCCTTTCGCTTCACGGGCCAGAAAATAAATGATCGGCCCGACCAGCAAACCGCCGGCCGCCGGCGCCAGGAACACATGCCAACCGGAAAGGCCGGCTATGTATTCCGGAGTGACTTCCGCGACGCCCCAGAAGAGCCGTTCCATCAACGTGATCAGCGCGCGGAACCCGACCGCGCCGAACCCGCACAGTACGCCGATAATGACCGCCACCGAAATGGAGAAGAGTTGTTCCCGCATCTGCGCGCGCTCAAGCAGTGCCAGCATGTTTTTCTGCAACCAGTTCTTGCCGGTTTTACGCCGAAGCACCACGCGCGACCCTCTTAAAAAGCGAATCGTCATGAATCATTTTTAACGGGTGCGAAAGCATTTGTCACTTCGGGAAAATGCGGGATAGCGCGTAGCGGGTGTCGGGTGTCGGGTGGCGGAATCCTTGTCCCCATCATTGTCGCAATCGTTGTCCGAAATCGTCGCCCGCTATTCGGTGGATTTGGAGTTTCCTCGACAAAAGTCCCCCCGCTTCCCGTCTCTGCGGGAGAGACCGTCTCAGAATATATTGACGGGCCATGACCGCATATATGTCGACACGTGCGTCCCAATAATGTGGGTGTGGTTAAGCGGCCCCTCACCTCATATCCTGGGGCTGTATCAAAAACCAGCTCACTGGGACCCACCGGAGGACGGGACAACTCAGGTTCGCCCTTCGATATTTCCTAAGCTCTTGTAGGCAGGGCGGGGCCGCCTTGTCACGGCGTAGCTTCCGAGCGGAGCCGGACGGACCCGCCGGAGCAAGGGATGAGCCGAACCGGATCCTGCTTCCCGGCGCGTGCAGCGCCCGCGCCCTACCATTCCCGCGGTGGTTTCCGGCTTGGTAGGGCGGGGCCGCCGGACCCGCCGAGACATGAGATGGACCAGACCGGATCCTGCTTCCCGGCGCGGGCAGCGCCCGCGCCCTACCTTCCCACGATGGATTTGGGAATGGTAGGGCAAGGCGTCTCGCCGAGCCGCAAATAGGTTTTGATACAGCTCCAGGACGCCGCACTTCGACATTCCAGACTCATTGAGCGGCGGTTGCAACCTGTGGAAAGAATACCCATCACCCTCTCCCCCGCTTCGGGGGAGAGGGCCGGGGTGAGGGGGGTGCTCCCACATCTGTGGGACACTATCAGAATTTTAAGACCGTCTCGGGAGCCTCGCCCTCCAGCTGATTGCTTCCCTCTATTATCCCATCACGGTTCATTTTTTAGATTATTGAAATACAGATTTCCCTCCGGGCAAAAAAAACGGGCCTCCGTTTCCGGAGGCCCGTTTTGCAATCGGCCGTTTACGCGATCAGAAGCTGCGGCGGCGATAGAACGCCAACCCCGCCAACGCCAAGCCCAGCAAGCCCATCGTGCCGGGTTCGGGGATGATTTCAAGGTTGTTGAAATAGAGGTTTCTCTCACCTGCACCATCAATGTCGTGCCCTCCCGTATATAGACGGAAGCCACCCAGTTCTTCGCCCGTGAGAGTGGTGCTCCACGTGTCTGACCATTCATCAGCCGCACTTGACCCAGTTATGAGTATATCCAAATCATCTCCGTCCTGGGTAATGCTGAAGCTCAACACTATGTCATTAGCGAAATCGAATCCCGTATCTCCGTAACCGGCGTCGCTGATATGGATGTTCCAAAACTCATCTTCGGGAGCGAATCCGTCGGGACCGAACAGACTCAAGCCCCGACCACCGTCACGCCAATTCACGGCCATATCAATCGAAAATGTGTAGCCACTTCCCCAATTGGTTATGGAACGCTGCGCATTCGCCCACTGATTAAAATTGGCAAACATGCCAAAAGCCACACCATCGGAATTGATATCTCCATGCCCGTCCGCTGTGCTGGAACCGATAAAGAAACCAGAATTCTCCCCATCATCCCACATATCCCAGGCCCCAAAACCGATTCCCTCATTTGACTCGTCTTCCCACGCAGGCGGATCATAATTATCGGCGTAGTCGGAGCCAATCAAACTGGCGTGAGTATTCCCAACAACCAAACCGCCGACCAACAGCGCCGCTACAAGCATCCTCATATTCATTGCTGTCTCCTTTATATATTTTACCTACTCACCCCTGATACTCATCGAAACGATTTACTTGTCTATCTGATTACGCTAAAAGCCCAAAAAAATCAAGTGTTTATTATCACAAAATTTCCCAATTTTTTCGGTTTCATAACCCGCTCTATCTCAAAGTATTACATGGATCGCGGATCGTATCGATCCGAAACATCCATCATGATCCTTTTGGCCTTTTCAATTGGAAGGGCGGATTCCGGATATTTCGGGGTTCATGGATTCAACCCGAACCAATGCAGTTTGTGACGAAGCACCGTGAAATAGCTATACTCCGGAAGATGCAAAAACCGAACCGGTTGCGGGTTCCGGGCAACTTCCACACGATCGCCCTGTTCGAGCGCGCACTCCGCTTGTCCATCCGCCGATAACAATAAGCGTTTGTTCTGTTGAATCGTCACCACGCGTATGGAGATCCGGCTTGCATCGGACAACACCAATGGCCGCGCGCTCAACGTGTGCGGGCAGATGACGTTCACCAATAACACCGGCGACTCGGGATGCACAATCGGACCCCAGGCCGACAGCGAATGACCCGTACTTCCGGTGGGCGTGGATACAATCATCCCGTCACAGGCATACCGCGCCACATCCTCCCCGTCGATGGTCAGTCCCAGCGTGGACACGCGCGAGGTGGTCCCCCATCCCACGACAATATCGTTTAAAGACGTGTACGAAAATAATTCCTGGTCGCCCCGAAAGATCCGGCTGTCGATCAGGGAACGGGTGGACACGACATATTCGTCGTTGACCAGTACCTGGACCGCCCGCTCCAACTCGTCTTCCGTAACACTGGTCATGAAACCGAGACTCCCGAGATTGACCCCGATCACCGGCGTATCCGCATCGGTCAACAGATGAACCGTCCTCAACATGGTCCCGTCGCCGCCCAACGCCATGATCGCCTCCACCTGCCCCGCCAGTTTCTCCGGCGATACCTGTTCGGCAACCGGCAACAATTCCGCCGTTTCATCACAGACCACCAAGGACAATCCGTGGCTCTCGGCCCATTCGGACAGTTGCCGAAGCACGGTTCCCGCATGCTCTTTCCTGCAATTCGCAACAACACCAATGCGCTTCATGGTTTCTCCCAATAGGCCAGGTATTCCGTATTACCGGCCGGCCCTTTCACCGGCGATTCGCATAATCCCCGCCACCGCCATCCCAGGGTCTTTTCGCCAAACCCGCGGATCTCGTCCAAGACCCGGTTCCGCACCGCCGCGTCGCGCACCACGCCGCCCTTCTCCACCTCCGCGCGACCGGCCTCGAATTGCGGCTTGATTAATGTAACGATTCCGGCGCCCGGTGACAGCACTTTTGTAAGTGCGGGCAGGATCTTCGTCAACGATATGAACGATACATCCACGGCGGCAAACGCGGGGGGATCCTCGAAATCACCGGGTTGCAGGTGGCGGGCGTTGACTTTTTCCATGACGGTTACCCGGTCATCATTACGCAGATTCCAATGGAGTTGCCCTTTCCCGACATCCACGGCATACACACGGCGGGCGCCGTGCTGGAGCAGGCAATCGGTAAAACCTCCGGTCGAAGCGCCCACGTCCACGCAGACCGCCTCATGCACATCCAACGTGAATGCGTCGAAGGCGGCCTCAAGTTTATCTCCGCCGCGGCTGACAAATCGCTCGGCTTCACGAACCCGGATATCGATATCTTCCGGAAAAGCGCGACCCGGCTTGGTTTCCACGCGCCTGTCCACCTCCACCCGGCCGGCTCGAATCAAGCGCTGGGCTTTTTCCCGGGATTCCGCCAGTTCCCGCCGCACGATCAACTGATCCAATCGCTCCTTGTGCACGCCCGAATCATACGCCGGATAGCTATGAAAACCAGAAGATAAAATGATGCGGATGGGACAACGCCGGAGGGTCACGCTTCCGCGTGACCTGGACGCGCGGAAGCGCGTCCCTCCAGAGGGTGGATTGAGCGGGTCAAATAATTCGGCCCCGGCGCCCTCGCCCTGAAGTACGCGCTTCGCTTCACTTCAGGATCCGCCGGAACATGGGTTGTGAAAGACCGGATCGACAGCCCCCTACCCCTCCATCCTATTTGCGCCTTGCCGGCTTCGCGTCTTTGCGTTCTCTTCTTCCGGGCTCATCACAAAGTCCGGCGCGTGCATCCGGCTTTGTTCCGTCCCGCAGCCGCGGGCCGGAACTACGCCGCGACAGGGCGCGACCGCCTTACCTTTCCCGCGATGGATTTGGGCGGGTAGAAGGGCGGGGCCGCCTTGTCACGGCGTAGCTTCCGAGCGGAGCCGGACGGACCCGCCGGAGAATGAGAAGAAGATAAACCGGGTCGAGCTTCCCCGCGGTCGATTCGGGACTGGTAGCCGCGCGTGATAACGCGTGGCTGATGGTTCAACGCGCATGGCCCCCACGATTGAGGTCTGTAGGGGCTTCGCTTGCGAAGCCCGAGGATAAACCAAACCGCTCTCAGCCCGCGCACGCGCGGCCCCTACAGCCAGCCGATTCTGCCCGGCACCCTCACGGCCGGGT
>SLKG01000037.1 GCA_007134735.1 Kiritimatiellia bacterium | reverse complement strand
TCGCAGGACAGGTCGCCCTTCGCGGATGCGAAGGGCGAAAAATCGGAACCTTGTCTAAAGTGGTCGGGGCGGCGAGATTTGAACTCGCGACCTCTTGAACCCCATTCAAGCGCGCTACCAGGCTGCGCTACGCCCCGATACTGAACCAATGCCAAAATGCCTTCACCGACAGGACCGTCAACAAACTCGCGACCTTCCCGCCTCCGGCGGGACAAGCTTGAACTTTACCCCGCTCCGCGGGGCCCATTCAAGCGCGCTATCCGGCTTCGCTCTCCGAGCTACGCCCCGATCAGAAACCATACTCTACCCGACGCCGGACACATGGCAAGGCGGAAAAGCGGGATGGGCAGGGCTACGCCAAGAAAGGCCATGAGGGGATCCCGGCTCGGCGGGAGCCTCGCCCTCCATAAGAAAATTGCGGTGAATCATTGAATCTGGAGGGCGAAGCTCCTGCTGAGCCGTTCGTTGACGCATTCTCGGTGCGACGGGCTTCGTGCTGCCTTCGGCAGGTGCTTCGTCCTTCGTGATTCGTGCTTGGTCGAACGTACATTTTTCAAATCTTTTTCCGCACGATTCCGCCAGGGATCATCCCGCAGTATGTCAGGCATTCCTGCCTGACATTGAGCGAATGAGGATCATATGGAGATTTTGCGCGGACGGAAGGTTCATCAGAATCAAGGCCATGTTCTCTCCTTGCTATGGTCGGGCAAGAATGCCCGACCTACTATACATGAAGCCGCCGCAACCGATTTACCGCAACAACGCCTTGATTCACAACCCCGTTCGTACTACCGTGGGACCGGAAATTGAAAAACAGGCCTGCCATGAAAGCAAACAAGAACGAACCTGGTCAGGACCACGGAATCCGGGACCTGGAGCAATGCGTCTGCAAGGCGGTAACCGACCTGCTGCCGCTGTATAACGCGTCGGGCGAAGACAAGCCCGAAGGCGTGCTGAACTCCTATCCGGATCCGCGTAATATCGTAGAGGGTCTGACCACCCTGATCGACGCCATGGTGCCGGGCCGCATGGCCCCGGGCGCCATCGCGGACGAGGAATTGGGCATCCTCCTCGTGCGCCGGTTGAGCCAGGCCTGGCGCCTGCTTCGTCCGGAAATCGAAAAGGCCATCCATTTCCGATGGATCGGCGCCGCCGCCATCCAGGACGGCATCGAAGAACGATCGGACCCGCACGAAGCTTCATTCAACGTCATGCGGACCTTTTACAGTCGTTTGACCGCCGTGCGGAAATTGATCGTCGAAGATACCAAGGCGGCCTATGAAGGCGACCCGGCCGCCCTGACATACGCGGAGGTTCAATTGGCCTACCCGGGGCTGCTCGCAATCATTTCACATCGTCTTGCCCATGAATTGTACGCGCTGGATGTTCCCATCGTGCCGCGGATCATGAGCGAATGGACCCATTCGAAGACCGGCGTGGACATCAATCCGGGCGCGCAGATCGGCCACGGCTTCTTCATCGATCACGCCACGGGCGTGGTCATCGGCGAAACGTGCCGCATCGGGAACAACGTCAAGCTCTACCAGGGCGTTACCCTCGGCGCCAAGAGTTTCCCCCTGGACCAACGCGGATTGCCCATCAAACATATCAAACGGCATCCCACGGTGGAGGACAACGTGGTGATCTACGCGAACGCCACAATCCTCGGAGGGGATACCGTGATCGGGAAGAATTCGACCATCGGCGGCAACGTGTTTCTCATGGATTCCGTTCCCCCCGACAGCTTCGTCGCCTCCAAGCACCCCGAATTGCACATCAAAACGGGGAAGGAAGAGGGAGAATAGGCGGGAAGAAGTAAGAAGTATTCAGTGTTCAGTGGGGTCCTTGGGCTTTCTGCGTTTCTTTTCGGGAAACCGAATATCCAATATCCAACAAGGAATGACCAAGGATCAAATTTGGAAATTGGACATTCCTTGTTGGCTGTTGGACCTTGAGTTTCAATGGGGCATGAATGGTTTCAGAGACAAGTGCTTCTACTGAATACTGCCACGTCGGCGGCTCCGCCGCCAAGTGGCCGCTTGCCGCTGTGCGGCGACGCGGAACACTGCTTACTGAATACTTTCTTCCTCCCCTTGCCGTGCGAGGTCGGCGTTCGGCCAGGCGGACCGGATCTCTTCGCGCATGCGATCCAGCGTCGCGTCATCGTTTTCGGTTTGGTGATGCGTGATCAATAAACGCCCGGCACCGCACTCCTTCGCCAACTCGATGCCTTCCTCCCAGGTGCTGTGTCCCCAGCCGCGATACGGTTCGTAGTCGCGGCGCGCGCATATTCCGTCGAACAGCATCAGGCCCGGCGCGCCCGGCGTCGTGCATAACCGGCGGAACGCGTCTTGCTCGGCCTCCGTGGATTCCGACCATTCAATGTCCGTGGCCATGACCACCGACGCGCCCGTGGCCGGTTCGTCGAACCGGAACGCCGTGGAACCGCCGGGATGATGCGCCGGACACCAGCGCACCTCCAGGGACCCGATCGTTTCCGGCGAATCGATCCGCTCATCTTCCAGCACGCGGAATTGCTTGGCGGGGTTGAATTGATCGTGGCGCAACGGCCAGAACGGCGGCGCGACCAGGATCTTCATGATGTCTTCGATCGTGCATCCGCCGAGCATTCTTGAGGCGAACGTCATGTTCCAATCGGGCTCGTACATCAACATAAAGGACGGCAAGCCGCTGATGTGATCGTGATGAAAGTGAGTGAAAAGCATGTGCAGGGGCCGGGACCGGTCAGCGCCCCGTAACCGTTCCCCGATCTGCCGCAACCCCGTGCCGCCGTCCACGATGATCCGGCCGCCGTCTTCCGCCTCGACGAGCAAAGCGGTCGTATCCCCGCCGTACCGCAGGAACGCCGCATCCGCCACCGGGCTTCCGCCCCGCACACCGCCGATCAGTATCTTCATTGGTTCTCCGTCTGGGTCCTGTCCGGGGTCCAGTAATCAGTGTTCAGTGGGGTCCCCGGGTTTTCTCCGTTTCTTTTCGGGAAACCGAATTTCCAATATCCAACAAGGAATAACCAAGGATCAAATTTGGAAATTGGACATTCCTTGTTGGCTGTTGGACATTGAATTTCAATGGGGCATGAATGGTTTCAGCGACACGTGTATCTACTGAATACTGCCACGTCGGCGGCTCCGCCGCCAAGTGGCCGCTTGCCGCTGTGCGGCGACGCGGAACACTGAATACTTCTTCCTTCCTTCCTCCTATTTCTCCGTCAAACTCCACACTGCGTCCCAGGTTTCGCCGGGTTCGGCGAGAAGAGCGCGGCATCGTTCCGCGTATTTCCTGGAAACCGGATCGTCTTTCCACTGCTCGAATTGTTCCAGGGCCTCTTTCCATTTTTTCTCTTCGCACAGGCGAACGGCTCCCTCGAACGCGTCCACCGGAACCGGGGTCGCCTCACCCGGTTCTCCCAGGATTTCGTACACGCGCACGGGGGTTTCACGCCCCACCACCCGGATACGGCCGATCGCCCGACCCGGAAGGGCCTCTCCCGCCTTTTCCCATGTGCTCCCGGCCACCATGGTGTAGGTCCCGAATTGCTTGTTGGCCCCTTCCAGGCGCGCCGCGAGGTTGGCCGCGTCTCCCAGCACCGTGTAATCGAACCGGTCCCGCGATCCCAGGTTGCCCACCACCACCTCGCCCGTGTTCACCCCGATCCTCATTCGCAATTCCGCGCCCGTCCGCTCCTTGAATTCCGCGCGGCGTTCCGCAAGTTTGCGCTGACAGCGCAAGGCGGTGCGACAGGCCCTCAAGGCATGATCCTCCTGCTCGAGCGGCGCGTTCCAGAACGCGATGATCGCATCCCCCTCGTATTTATCCAGCGTGCCGCCCTCCTCCAGAACAATGTCGGTCATGTCCGATAAATAGTCGTTTAGTAGTTGTGTCAGCGCCTGCGGATCGAGTTTTTCGGAAATGGACGAAAACCCCTGGAGATCCGAAAAAAAGATGCTCAATTCGCGCCGCTCGCCGCCCAGCGTCAACCGGTTCGGATCTTCGAGAATTTTCTCAATGACCGTCGGGCTTAAATAATGCTTGAAGGCCGATTTAATGAACGCCTTCTGTCGGCCTTCCGTAGCGTAGTTGACCACCACACCGCCGATCATGGACAGGCCCAGCGCGAGCACCTGTACCATCATCGGCCACCAGAATCCCCAATCGTACGCGATGAATGCCACCCATACGGGAATCGGCAGAATCAACACAAAGCACACCACGCTTTGCCACGCCTTCCGGGTCAACCGGACCAGCCACGCGCCGATGAAGGCGAACACCAGGGTGAACGACATGACCATTCGTGGATCCACCTCCCACATGAAATCGTTCGCCAGAAAATTATCGAGAATGGTTGCGTGCACGAGGACGCCGGGGGTTACATCACTGATCGGCGTCGGCCGCAGATCCAGCAGGCCAACCGCGCTGGCGCCCAGCAGGACATAGGCATTGTTGAATACCACGGGAGAGAGTTCCGGTTTTCGCCCTTCCCGTATTCTCAATTCCGATTGAATCACCTGCGCGGCGGAATAGCGCGCATGGGTATCGGGCGGCCCGCGGTAGCGCAACAGCGTCCGCCCCTTCTCGTCCACGGGAATGGCGCGCCGCCCCATGACGATCCGGTCCGTTCGAAACTCGATGCGCGGCGATCCCCTCTGTTCCGCAAGATAGGCCGCGAACCCGAGAGACGGCACGAATTGGCCGTCAAACATTCGAAACACGTTCGAGCGCCGAATAACCCCGTCCTCCGGATCCGGTGTTCCCCTGACATCGGCAATGAGCGTGCTGTTGGTCGCCACCGCGGGAATGGGAAAAGACGCGCGCGGCATGATCACCTCGGTTGGATCGATCCCCGCCAGCCAGGATTCCAATCCTTCCAGCCGCCCGCCCCAAGGCTTCACGTAATCCGGCCAACGGGTATGCAGGCCGATGTGTTCGCTTAGAAACGCCGCGCCGACGAACGGCGGCCCGTTACGAATAGCTTCCCCGAAGAGTTCATCATCATGAACCCCATACCGCGAGTGATCGCGATAATACATATCAAAGGCAACCGCTCGCGCGCCGCCCCGCAAACAGAATTCAATGATCGGCCCGTACACTTCACGCGGCCACGGCCAGGACAATCCGCTCTCGGCTTCCATCCAGTCAATGCTCATCTCATCGATCATGATGATCTTGATCTGGTCCGTCGCCACGCTGGGTCGGGCGTGATAGAAAATGCGCCAGGTCCAGGTCGGATATTCCCAGCGATTCAGCCAACCGCGATCCCATGCCCACAACGAAAGCCCGGAAAATACCACCGATATAAGAACCGCGCTCAAGAATTTTTTCATGATGCAGGGAACAGCATATCAGACCCGCCATGCGGAGCAACAGGAAGGAATTGAAAGAAATCCGCCGCGGGAAGGTAGGGCGCGGGCGCGGCACGCGCCGGAACTATCAATCGCGCCAGGTACAACACGTGTTCCGGGGGGCTTCGCTTGCGAAGCCCCAACCATCTCAAAACCACCACAGGAAAGGCTCAAGATCGTTTCCGGCCCGGGCGTGGGCAGGCTCTATATCCTTCCCAACGCCTTGGCGAACCGGGCCTGGCGGACCTCCGGCACGGGTGGCGGTTCAGGTTGACCGATCATACGGCGTATGTCGCGAATTCGATCTCTCGGCGGCGGGTGTGTGGCGGCAAAATCGCGGCGTCCGGGATCCAGTTGCCGATCCATTTCTTCCAGCATGCGGATCAGCGCCCCCGGATCGTATCCCACCCGTTTCATGATTCTCACGGCGGCCTCATCCGCTTCCCGTTCCAATCGCCGGGAATACCCGCTGGTCATCAGGGTATGCGTAATATCCTGGATCGAGCCTTCGAAGGCCTGGGTCAACTGCCGCAATTCGTCGCGCCCGTACTCGCGTGCGCCGGCCAGGGCCAGGATGGTGAACGCGGTCGTCAACCGGCCCTGCCGGATGGCCCGAAGCCCGTGCGCGTGCTGGACATGTCCCACTTCGTGCGCCAGCACCGCGGCCAGTTCATCCTCGGTCCGGCACAACCGCAATAATCCGCGCGTCACGAAGACAAATCCGCCGGGGGCCGCAAAGGCGTTGATCTCGTCCGAATCCAGAATGAGGAACCGGTAGCCGCGATAGGTTTCCGGCTTGTCCGACGCCAACGCCACGGCCTGCCCCACCTGGTTCACGTACCGGTTGGCTTCCGCATTCTCGTAGGGCTGATACTGTGAAAGGATCGTCGCCGCCACGGCGCGTCCGATATAGTATTCCTGTTCGGGGGTAATATCTTCCGCGGAACGCTGAATGGCCTCGGCTTCGTCCCGCGTCAAGACGCCTACGCCGACGCCGACCTCGGTCCCGACTTGCGTTATCGTTTGGCAACCCGGCAGCAATACCGCCAGCGCCAACATCACCAGGACCGAACCTGTGTACCGGGGAAACGTCATCATTCCGCTCCTCCTTCAAGCCCGCCCTCCCGAAGAAAACGAACGATCTCCTCCACCATCAGTCCCCCTTCGCGTTCCATCCGGTCCACCCGTGAAAAATTCAGTTCCTGGTGTTGGTTCCGGTACTCGCGTTCGACGTCTTCGGTAAATCCGCGGCCCGCCAACGCGATTTCGTCGCGCGCCGCGGCGGGTCCGACGTCTTCGTCCCCCGCCTCCAGCACGATGCGCTTGCGCGTCAGCGCCGACTCATGAATCCATCCTTCGGCTTCGCGTGCTTCGACCCGTTTCCAGGGACCGCGTGTTTCCTGCACCGTTACGCGATCTCCGTATTCAACGCCGGCGACCACGCGACCGAGAAACGAAGGCTGTTCGCGCAATTGTCCCTCGCGGACCTGTATGCTCATTCGGTCCCGGGCGGAACCCTCAAGAACCGCCGCACCGAGAAACACCATTCCGATCAACATCCATTTATTCATGTACGGTCCTTTCATTTCCGCGGCTCCAACCGCGAAAGGTGCGTTGCCCGCATCCTTCAATTAGACGTCGCATCGCCTGAAATCTTCACGGCGTTCGATATTTCCCGGAACAGCAGGGCGATTTCTTCGGCCAGCCGCGAATCCTGCGCACGCTCAGCCGTCTCCACGGCCCGTTCAACAATGCGCAAGGCTTCCACGGTTTCATTCCGCCCGAACAAACTCCGCGCGGCACGAAAATAGCGGTAGCCTGCCGCGGCGTCCTTGCCCGTCGCTTCATACGACTCCCCCGCGCGAATCCACATCCGGCTCATCTCCCGGTACTGTCCGGCGCGACGGTACAGTTCCGCCGCGCGGTCATACGAAATGGCGGCTTCCACGTGATTGCCCTCCGCAAGCCCGATACGGGCCAGCACCTCTTCGGTGCGCGCCTGTACCGGCAGAGATGCTTCCCGGGCATGCCGGCGCGCCTGCCGGTATTCCCCGCGGGCCGCATCCGTATTTCCGGCATTGAGTTCCATTAAGGCCAGCAGAAGACGTGCATGCGTCCGGTGTTCCGGCGACCGGGCATGTTCCACCGCGCGTTCCGCCGACCAACGGGCTTCCCCGTCCCGCTGTAGCGCCAGAAAGACTTCGGCTTCCACCAGGCGCAGCGGAACCATGTCCATCTCCGCCCGGTCCATCTCGTAATGGGCCTGCCTCAAGAATTCCAACGCCCGCTCATGCCGTCCCAGCAGGACCTGGCACAAGGCGACGTTGTACGCGTGTGTGCCGATATCCTCCGCGTCTCCCGTCGTTCGCGCCCGCATCAACGCTTCCTGGTACAGGTCCGATGCGCGCCGGATGTCCCCTGCTTCAAAGGCGGCCCTTGCGGCCGAGGCCTTCCGTTTCAGTTCCGGATCCGTGCGCTCCACCGGTTGGGGGGTAGCGCACCCCCCCAGGAAAAGACCGGCCGCCAATATCCCCGTCATTGCCACACGCTGCCACTTCATAATCCACCTCATTCCATTTCTCCTGCACCCATGACGGCGGATGGCGCCAACCGCGCATCCGGGTCCGGGTCTTCCCGGTCCACGTACCGCCGGATCAGCCAATGCCGCTGTAGCCCTTCGATCAGGATTTCCGCTTCCTGCAAGGCACTCTGCGTCTGCGCAACCAAACCTGTCATGTCGCGCACTTCGCCCCCGACCGTCTCCGTCATTTCCGGAAAATGGTCGCTGGCCTCCGCCACATTGGCCGCAATCCGGCCCAGGTCGTCCATCATCCGGTTGATCTTAACCAGCAATTGCTGTGCGTCCCGATCCGGATCGCGCATATCAGAAGCCAGCATCGTAAACTCCTCGAGCAGTACCCGGAGTTGTTCGAGCGCGGGCACCGCCGCCGCCATCAGTTGATCAAGCAAATCCTCCACGAGGTCCATGATCTCGGTGTCCTTGACCACTTCGATATACGCGTCCTCTTCCGGCAATGGCGCTCCGACACCCCGCGTGATCTCCACGTAGGCATCGCCCGCCACGCCGAAGACCAGCCGGATCACGGCCTTGGAGTCTTCCCGGACATAGGGAAGAAACCGGTCCCGGATGCGGAGCACCCCTTCCATCACGCCGTCCTCGCGCACCACGATATCGTGAACCGTACCCGCGGGCGCTTCGAGCACCCGCACTTCCGCCCCGCGCCGCAATCCGAACGTGCCTTCTTCCGGAAATTCCAAGCGGATTTCATGAACCGGTTCAAACCATCCCTGTGCCCGGCCGGCCAGCACGATCGCCGCGATCACCGCAACCAGCACCAGCAACACGAACGTGCCCACGATTTCATGGACGTACCTGAACTTGAACGGTTTTTTCATGCGTGTTTCTCCGGTGACACGACCCATTGCCCGTCTCTTACTGTAACATGAAGTGCCGACCGCATCGACTCATTTTGCCAAACCCGTTCATCCGACACCACCCACATTACCGCCGCCCCCTTCGCGCGCGCTTCCTCGACCGCTTCCATCCAGGCCGCGCATTCCCCATCCGCCGCCTCGCGGGTCGGTCGCTCCAACAGAAGTAGATCCGGCTCGCCCAGCAGGGCCCGCACCCATTGCGCCATTCGTCGTTCCCGTCTATTCGCCCAGGCCGGACGAACGGCGGGCAGGTCATCCAATCCGAATCGGCGTGCCCATGCACGGGCCTCCTCCAGAATGTCGGGAACCGGTTGCCGCGTATGGTGCCGACGGCCCAGGGTAATATTCTCGTCCAGATCGAGATTGCTGATCCATGCATGGGATTCATAGACGCGCCCGATGCGGCCACGGTTCGACGCCGCCGTGTCGGGGTCCATCGCGCGCCAATCCTGGCCCATGAATAATATGCGGCCCCGTACCGGGTTTAGCAGGCCTTGTGCCGCATCGGCCAGCGGGGGACACGCCATCTCCTCCTCAATCCGGACCACCACGGTCTCCCCGGCCCCCAATTCGAAATGCACCCCCTCCAGCACGACTTCATCCCGCCCGGCATCATCGCCCCCCAGCGTTACGTTTTCCCATGTGAGAATCGGTTTATCCGTACTCATGGCTCTAGATATAGGTAACCAGTGAAATCAGCGCCGATACGATGAACAGGGCGCCGACCGATCGCACCAGGCTCCGGGTGGTCGCCTGAGGCACCTCCGTCACCGCACCCCGCACACTCATGCCTTCCGCACAACATATGGCGCCCGTCAAGAGGCCGGGTACAAGGGTCTTCGCCAGAAACGCCAGGACGTCCCGGGGTTCGACCGCACCCAGGACACTATCGATAAAAAACATCGGCGGCCCGGGATTCGCCCCCATCAGAAATCCGCTTACATAACCGCTCACGAAACACACCACGATAAACACCACCGTGAGCCCGAAAATGGAAACCATCATGCCCAGCACACGAGGAAAGACGAGGTAATGGAACGGATCGAGACCCTGTGCATCCAGCAATTGCACCTCCCCTTGTACCCGCATGTTTCCGAGTTCCGTCGCGATCGCCGAGCCGCTGCGTCCGATCACCACAAAATTCGTCAACAACGGTCCTACTTCCCGGATCACCACGGCCACCAGGATCGGACCCAGCAATTCGATCTGGCCCACGCGCTGAAGCCAGACCTGCGCCTGGACCACAATGGAGACGCCCGCCAGCAGGGCAATCATCGAGATGAAACGCGAGGCTTCCACCCCGGTGAACAGAATCTGGCGCGCCAGGACATCCCGCACCGTGCGTGGCCAGTAACGGGGTTTCACGGCCATGAGCAGCACCGAAAAAACCAGTGCGGCCACGTAGGCCGTGGAACGCCATTTGTCCACCACAAATCTGCCGATCGCTCCCAGCGCATTCATTACCGTGTGAATATGCCCGAACACCCGGCGAATTCCAAGCCCGTGATGAACCCCGCCCCGGGGAACCGCATCCAGAACGCTCCGCCTTTCAGAAAAAAAAGGAATGTTCTGGACACGGGGGACTTTGTGTCGTACATAGGTGCCTTTTTCGGGGCGTAAAGCCCCTGAATCTTAAAGAATCGGATGTTTTTATGCCCAAACAGAAAACCAGAAAATCGGTGGCTAAACGATTCAAGCTGACGGGGACCGGCAAAATCAAGCGGGAATCCGCCGGTCGCGGACACTTGTTCACGAATAAGACCAGCAAGCAGAAACGGCGGTTGCGCCAGGGCGGACTGGTCGCCAAAACCGATTACAAGCGCATTGTCGATTACCTGCCCAAATAACAGGGCCGGAGGAGCATACCGTCATGTCGAGAGCAACCAACGCACCTGTTTCACGTCGTCGCCGCAAACGCCGCCTCGCCCGCGCAAAGGGGTTCTACGGAGCGCGCAGTAAACTATTCCGCACGGCCACGGAATCCGTTGATCGGGCCCTTTCCATGTCCTACGCGCACCGCCGGCAGAAGAAACGCGAATATCGCTCGCTGTGGATTGCGCGGCTTACCGCCGCCTGCCGTCAGCACGAAATCAGTTACAACCGGCTGATCGATGGCCTCGCCAAAGCCGGTATCGGTCTGAACCGCAAAATGCTGTCCGAGATCGCCATACACGATCCGGACGGGTTCACGCAAATCGTGGAAACGGTCAAATCCGGGCTCTCCAAGTAAGGGCTCGATCGATGGGCCAACCGGCATGTCCCGGGTTCGGTTCCATCCTTTCATGACCAAACCCGACAACAGGGGGTGCACACAATGAAATGGTTTCTATTTCTCTTGGCCGTGTCCCTGATAACCGGTTGTGACCTGGACAACCGCTCCTCCCGTCCCCCCGTGGAAACGCCCAACGAAGATCCCGTGGCCGAGGATTCGGACGAGGAGGATGTGGATGCCGATACCCGTACCTGGGAATCGATTCGTTGGCACACGCGCCAAGGCCCGTCGGGCAGGGGCGCCACGCAAGTGATGACCCTGGATGCCGAAATAACCTCCGACAGACGGTTCGTCCGGTTTGCATGGGACCGATACCCGTGGAGTCAAAATGCCCTCGGCCATTTCTTTGTCTGGGACGGAAGCCGGTACGTGGGCGGAAAATTTGAGTGGATCCGGCACCCGGGCCAGGCCGTCAAGGAATTGAATAACATCCGCTATGGATACAACGACCTGTCCACACCGCGATCGGGTACACGCGTGGCCTTTGCCTGGACCTCGGCGGACGGGCGGCAACGCAGCAATCTGGTCGAAACCACCTGGCCCTGATGCGGGCCTCAGAGCATCAGGCCGGTCCTGGCCGCCGGCGGGGCGGTAGCAGCTTCTTCCCGGCAAGATGATGGTGCAAGGCGTCGGGCGCCAATTTACTGACATCCGCCGCGCATTCCCGGATTTCCCATTGTGCTTGCCGTCCGGCATCCAGTTGCGGACGCAACATACCGAGCATTCGTTTGTCCGCGGAAAGGACAATATGGCGCATCGAACGCTTCGCGGCACGGGTCACAATTTCCTTCGCGATCAACCGCGCAAATTTCCGGGCATTCTCATCCGCATGTTTATCGCGATGATCGTCGTAACCGTGCGGAGAGGATCCCATGGTGCGGTTTCGCCCGGATTTGTTTTCCGAAAAAACATCCCGATCGGACATGGCTTGCTCCGGATTCAACAGGACATCGTCCTCCACCAGGTTCGGACCGGATTCCAGGGCCGGCTCATCCGCTCCCTGTAGGTGAAAGAAACGGGCGCGAACCGCATCCGCCGCCACCACAAGATATTGATTCATCAGCGAGCACTCCTTTCGCTATCGGATCTTCCAAACATCATTCACGATCGTTGATTGCGACTCACCTTCATCATAGCATGGGAAACGGCGCCGGGAAAGAGAGAATCCCCATCCTCTTCCGGAGATAATCCAATTATTTCGTGGAGCGCCGCCCTTTTGAGGTGTATATTCTACAATTGGTTCTTAACGGTTGGCCGGTACGGACAAGGAGTGCGGTTATCGCGATCTTCCGGACAGGAAGAACAAGGGGGTTCCCGGCGGGGCTGGGGCTTTTGAGTGCCTTATGTATCCTGGCGTTTACGCCAGGACAGCAGGCCCAAGCGGTTCGGATCAACGAAGTAATGGCCTCAAACGGGGCAACCCTTGAGGATGAAGACGGAGATTACCCGGACTGGATCGAATTGTACAATCCGGGTCAAGATGAGGTGGATCTTTCCGGCTGGGGGCTTTCCGACGACGATATCAGTCCGTTCAGGTGGGTGTTCCCCGATCAGACCGTGATCGAAAGCGGTGGCTATCTAATCGTTTGGGCCTCCCGGAAAAATCGCACCGATCCCGCCCATCCACTCCACGCCAATTTCAGCATCGGGAAAGACGGCGATACCGTTCTGCTGACGGCGCCGAACGGCGAGGTGGTCGATCGCGTTACATGGCTCCCGATGCCGCGGGACTTTTCATACGGACGCAAACAGGACGATCCGCATACATGGACCCGGTTTGCCGTCCCCACCCCGGGGACCGAGAATGCGGGACCGGGCGGTCATCTGTTATCGGAAACCGTGATCTTTTCGGAACCGTCGCGCACCTTTACCAACCGAGTCACGGTGTCGTTGGCGGGCGCAGACCACATCGGAGTGATTCGATATACCACGGACGGTTCCATTCCGGACAAACAATCCGCCCTCTACGAACAACCCTTGACGCTGACGAAGACCACGTTGTTGCGCGCCCGCATTTTTGATGCGCACGACGCCGCCGGTCATCCGGCCACCCGGCATTACATACGACTCGGAGACGACTTGCTGGACCGGCGTTCGTTTCTACCGATCGTCGTGATGGACGCCCGGGGCGCGGAAATCACTCCGGTGGGACCGCACCGAAATGACCGGACCCGGACCCCGGAAGGGAAACCCCGCCACGACGGGTTCTTCTTTCTGTTCGACCGGGACCCCGAAGGCGTCAGCGCGCTAACCCGCAGGCCGGAGCTGGCCGTCCGACAGGGTCTCCGTCATCGCGGATCCAGCTCGATGCATTGGCCCAAAAAACCATACTCGGTGGAATTCCGGGATGAATATGACCGGGATACTTCTTTGGCTCTCCTTGGGATGCGCCCCGAATCGGATTGGGTTTTCTATCCGGGATATGGGTACGACAGGGCCATTATTCGTAATTCTTTGATCTATGAGCTGTCCCGACGAAGCGGACGCTGGGCGCCCGATTCGCGTTTTGTGGAAGTGTACGTCAATCATGACGGCGAGGATTTAACGGAAGAGGATTATGTGGGGGTCTATGCCATCATCGAACGGATCAAGCAGGGGCCGGGCCGCTTGGGACATCACAATATCAACCGGGACGAAGTCCCGCCGGAAGGACCGATCGACGTAGCGGTAAAGGGTCCCTGGACTGGTGGTTATATACTGAAGATTGATCGTGCCGCCGTGGACGAATACGAGTGGGAAACCGATCGCCGCATCCCGGACGAACCTCATTCCTTCCCTCTCGTGATTTCCCGTCCCAAGATACACAGCCTGGATGGGGGTCCCTATCCGAACTATGTCGAAGCCGGCATTCACTCCCGGCAGGTTGATTACGTCGTATCGTATGTGCAGGCGTTTGAGGACGCTTTGGTTTTGGATCGCGACGGCAATTTTCAATCCCGGGATTACCTGGATTACATCGACCGGGATTCCTGGGTGGACCACCTGCTGTTGAACGCGTTTGCAAAGAACGTTGATGGCCTTCGATTAAGCGCATATTTCCACAAACCCGAAAATCAGCTTTTGCAGGCCGGTCCGATTTGGGATTTCGACCGGTCCATGGGATCTCATGACCCGCGCGATTCCCGGTGGGACACGTGGTACGGAACCAGAGATTCCACCCCCTACTTTCACTCTGATGACTGGTGGGACTGGCTGTGCCTGGATCCGGATTTCAGGCAGGCGTTTTACGATCGCTGGGCGGAATGGCGGGCAACGGTTTTCTCGGATGAAGCGCTGGAGGAGTTGATTCGTGCGATGGGTGAAGAAATCAACCGGTCCTGCGATACCATTGAATCCGCCGCCGCCCGCAACCTGGATCGGTGGCCCGACAGGCCATATGTCGGGAATGAATACACGAATGAGATTCAGCGTTTGATTGATTGGGTAATCCCGCGAGCCAACTGGATGGATCGTCGACGCCAAGACGAGGGAATGTTGCCGCCGCCGCCCGTGGCCGACGGGAACGGTTCTGAAATATGGTTCGAAAGTCCGTCGGGGGGGTCGATCTTCTTTACGCTCGACGGCCGCGATCCGCGCGCACCGGGAGGAGGCGTGGCGGGCACGGAATATACGGCGCCCCTGTCCGTGGAAGGCCCGGCCCTGCTGACCGCCCGGACCCGAAATGCGCACGGACACTGGAGTACGCCGACGGTAAAAGCCCTGGGCGGACTGGAGACCCGACCCTCCCTGATCCACTATTGGAATTTTAATGACGAGAAGAATCTGCTGAGACCGACTTATTCGCTCGCGGAAGGGTCCGGCCTGACCGTGGAACCGGGACCCCACACGGACATCCTCCCCGGAACCGGAGAGCATTTCAGCGGGGAAAATGCACGCTTTGGCGATGCGGCCGGCTCCCATCTGCGTGTGAACCGTCCGCTGGACGCGGAAATCCATATCGCATTGCCTACACCCGGTTTCGAATATGTGGTTGTGCACTATGAAACCCGCCGGTCCTCTTCCGGGGCCGGCACACAGGTGATTGAATACACGGTTGATGGAACCCATTACCAGCATTGGGACCGCTTGACGGTGACCGAAATCCCCGCTCGGCACACCTTTGATTTCTCCGGAATTCCGGAGGTGAACAACAACGCCGAGTTCGGGCTGCGCATTACGTTCGAGAAAGGCCACGGAGGCCCGGCGGGAAACCACCGCTTCGATAATATTACCGCGGAAGGGCGGGCGTGGGATGCCGCCAACCTGCCGCCCCGACTGAAGGAGCCGATTGAGCGCCGGTATCTGATCGAGAACGGCGATCCCGCCGTGGTGAATCTCTCCAACGTTTTCCATGTGGCGGAGAAGGACGGCGTGACGTTTACCGCCCACGCGGACAATATCCACGTCGCGGATCCCGGGGTTGACGGATCCACCCTGACCGTATATCCGCTTCAACGCGGCAACGCCACGGTTACGATCGCGGCGGACGATCATGTACATCCCCCGACACAGACGTCCTTTGATCTGCTGGTTTACCCATCGGCTCATGCCCTGTCGAATGGGCCTTATGTATTTAGTGAATGGCATCCGGATGAACCCGACGGTCATTATCCCGAACACATGCTGTTCCTGCAGAGCGAGGAGAGCGATCCGGGAGCCGGGACTCCCCTGTCCCACGCCTATTCATTGGAGACCGGGAACTATCATCCGGATGATCACGAGAGCCACGGCTATCCCTACAACAACACGGCCCGCACCCGGATTAATGCATTGGGGGAACAGGGTCTTTCCTTCATCAATACGGGACGGGAGCGCGACCTGGGCGGAGCCCTGATGGCCGTGGATACAACGGGGGTAACGGAGGGTCGCGTGGCCTGGATGGCGGGCACGGTGACGCCCAATGACCGGACCTATGCGATTCGCCTGCAGTACCGGATCGGAACGGAAGGCCCATTCATGGATGTCCGGGATGGCCGGGATCGCCCCCTCGAATATGTCCGGAATGACGTGGCCGGTCATGTCGAGGCGTTCGGCCCGGTGGAATTACCGTCCGAGGCACTGGGTGAACCCTATGTTCAGTTGCTCTGGCGATATTACCGGGCCTGGGGCGACACGGGCCCACGGGCGGAATTGCGGTTGGACGACATCACCGTCACGTGCGCACCGGCCGGACCGGTGGCCCACCTACTGTTCGACACGTATCCGTCGGTGGTTCAGAGCGGGGAACCGTTGGGCCTGGTCGTCGTTCGCGCCGTAGATGCCGCAGGCATGATCGTAACCAATTTCGCAGGTATCGTCGAACTCACCCTTATCGGCGACGGGACGCTTTCGGGAACTCGCTCGGTACAAGCCGTCAACGGGATTGCGTTCTTCGGGGATCTGCACATCGGTGACGGGGCGGGCGCCTTCCAGTTGTCGGCGGAAGCGGAAGACACCGAGCCGGCGGCCGGCAACCGGTTCACCGCGGTCCGCCTCACGGAGATTCTGTTGCCCCGTTTTATCCAGGGGGAACAGGACCGGGACGGCAGCAACCTGAACCGCGTGCCCTATGCCTATCGGTTGAAATTGGAAGGGCTGGAAACGAACACGATCTATCGCTATGGAAACCGGGTTGCGGCATTCGACGATCCGCCCGATCAGGACGGTGCGGGCAACATGATCTTCGTAAAGACAAACGGCGATGCGTTCATTCGCAACACGGATGCGCCGCGCTTCATGCCGGATGACCTGGACGAGCGGCACGGGACGTTTGTAACGGATGAGGACGGCACGTACGAAGGATGGTTTATCGCGGAACCGACGGGCAACCGGCGCTTCGATCCCGGGAACACGTTGAACATGCGGATCCTGCTGAACGACGGCGCGGACGGCACGGCCTATCATCACCTACTGACGACAACCGGCGGCGTGGAGATCCTTGAATTCGGAGAGGGCGCCCACGAGGCCACGGGCCTTGTGGGGAAATCGGAATTCGATCCCGGTCATTTCGTCGTTCTGTACGAGGACGAGCAGGGCCATTCCCGTCCTCTGGCCGCCACGCCCATCGAGATGACAGGGAGCGACATCGACGAACGCTATGCGCTTTTCTACGAGGAACTGGTCGCGACAAACCCGCGGTTCTGGGGCGCGTTGATCCCCAACGCGCTGTCCTCGGGGGTACGGCGCATCGAAGTCCGCTCGCTCGCGGACGGCGCGCTCTTGGATGCGTCGGTCTTTGAGGAGGGCCTGCCGGGTACCATGACCGCCGACGGGAATCCGATCGCCCACCTTCCGGATAATGGTTCCGACATCCCCGTGTTGTTGGCCCAGGACGATGCCACGTGGGCCGAAGCGATCAATTGGACCACGGATACCTATCCCGACGGCACATCGACCGTGGCCGTGATACGCCAACCCGCGAACGATCGCCGTGACGTGAAATTGAACGATCACATTACGATCGGCCACCTGATCGTACACAGACCGGGAAACGGCGGACGCAATCGCATTCAGGATACCGGCGGCCACGCGTCTCTGCACTTTGCCTCCACGAACCATGAAGCGGCGGTCACCGTGACCGATGAAGGAACGGGATTTGTGGAATTCCGGGTTCAGGGCGGGGTTTTCCTGGAATCCGACGTGCGTCTCACAGTGCAGTCGACGGGCGGTCATGCGGAATACGGAGGACTGCGGTTGCGCGAAAGCTGGAGCGGGCCGGGGGCCCTGATCAAGGACGGACCCGGAACGGCGTCGTTGACTGGACCGGGCAAGACCTATACGGGAGAAACCCGGATCGAAAGCGGCGTATTGCAAATAACGGAACCGGCCACACCTTCGGCATCAACGCAGATTTTGGTTAAAGCCGGGGCCCAATTGCGCCTGGTTTCCGGAAATGATCCCCGGATCCATTCCTTCGGTGGGCCGTTGAAGCTGACCGGGAGAGGACCGGATTCCGGCGGCGCCCTGCGGTATGAGCCGGGACCGGGAACCCATTACGCCCGCATCGCAGGACCCGTTATTGTCCGGGGAGACAGCGGATGGCACGTGGAGGGATCGAACAACACCCTCGCCGTTTCGGGGGCGCTGAAAGGCGCGCACGAGATCGCAAAAACCGGTGACGGGATCCTGCGACTGGCGGGAAGCGGCGATACATTCACGGGAACGCTTCGCATAGAAGCCGGCGCCGTGCATCTACACGGCGACCTGACCGCGCCGGTGATCCTTGAACCCGGCACCCATGTGTCGGGCAGCGGCACGGCCGGGCTGTTGAGCGGCTCAGGTGAGGTGGCTCTCGAATCGTCCATTCTTACAGCGGATTCCATTAACGGACTCTGGTACGCGTTCGGATTCGGCCGTCCGGGATCCCCGGCCTACGCGCAGACGGTGGAAAGCGGCAACGCGCTCCTGAGACTCAATGGGGCGGATCCGTTTGCACATGACTTCAATGCGGGCAATCGGGTGGCCCTGTATTTCGACGTGGAAACCTTCCATCCGGATGATGTATTCCGCGGCGGGTTCTTTACGGACCAGGACACGGATTTTCTTGCGAACATGAAGGGCGCGCATGCTGTGTATTACGTGCGTGATTCCGACGGGACGGTCGGATTCAACGGCCGGCGCTATTCGGAATACACCGGACCGTTGACCTTCACGGTCGATACCGCAAGGGCGGTGGCGGATTTTGTGGAGGGCACGGTCACCGGCCGGATCATGCGGGTGCGGTTTCAAGGGGGGCAATTGCCCCATGAACGATGGTTGTCCGATAATTTCGATCCGGAGGAACTGGAGGACCCGGCCATCAGCGGTCCGGATGCGATGCCGGATGATGACGGCTGGGCCAATCTGGCCAAATATGCGCTCGGGCTGAATCGTACCGACGCGATCGAGCCCGCCCTGCCCCGGATGGGAATAATGACGGACGGGGAAACGGAATACCTCACGTACACCTATCGGCGGCTCATACATGAGGAGCGGGGTGTGGAATATCAAGTCGAGGTAGCGCGGGAGCTGGACGACGCGTGGGTTGCCTTGGAAACCTTGCCGGTCTACCACCGGGATCCGCCGGTCCCCACGGGGGACGATCAAACCGAAGAAATCCGCATACGAATACCCGAATGGGTTTTTTCCGAACCCCTATTTATCCGGCTTCGCTTCATTCCTCAATAGGAAGGGCACGCACTGGGGTTCATGCAACAACGTGGATTTGCATTTTATGATAATGGCGAGATCGCTTCCGTGGATGTGCTTTTGACGGGGGATATTGTTTTGAATGTTGAAGGGTCATATTCGTTGAATCACAGCGAAGTGGCGGATGGCGAACAATAACCTATTCACGTATCCGTGACACGTGGGCGGACGAAATGAGCCCTTCTGCCGGGAGTTTGGGATCTCCGACTTGAAGGCGGGGGTGTGAGCGAGGAGAATCACAAAAGCAAGAAAGCCCTGTAAACACAGGGCTTTCTTGCTTCTAAATTGGTAGCGGGGCTTGGATTTGAACCAAGGACCTTCAGGTTATGAGCCTGACGAGCTACCAGACTGCTCCACCCCGCAATGAGTGCCTACCGTATATGTAACGTTTTTTCTTCCGGATGCAAGTCCGAAACGGCGGTCTTCCGCCCATAGGACGGGAAAGAAGATAGATCATTGGGAATTCCATGCAACATTTTTTTTCGGCGTCATGCTCCACGCACGAAATGAACCGGCGACAGGGACCGCTTGTCTTCCCCGGATATTTCCGGTACGATTTCACCGTTCTGCGTGGCGGAGGGGTGCCTCGAAATCACACTCTTCCCGCCCTCAACATGGCTCGCACGGCACTTCGAAAGGAGGGAACGACTCATGGCATCCAAGGGTATCACTCCGACAGAACACCGGCGTCAAATCAAATTGTATGCCGGGGAACAACCGCGATACGCCACCCACGCCGTTGCTCTGCGCCGAATACTGGAACACGCCTGCGCGGCTTCAATTCCCGATGCGCTGGTTCAAGCACGGGACAAAACGATATCAAGTTTCGCCGAAAAGGCGGTGCGGAAACATCAAAAATACAAGGATCCGGTACACGATCTGACCGATTTATGCGGAGCGCGGGTGATCGTACAAACCTTGGAACAAGTCCGGGCCGTGCGCACGTTTATCGAGTCGAATTTCGAAATCCTCGAGGCCGACGAAAAAGGGTTGAATCTGGGAGACGACCGGTTCGGATATCGCGACATGCACTATATCGTGCGGCTCATACCGAAAAAGGCGGCTGCCCTCGGGTTCAAGCCCAATGAAATCCAAGCGATCGGTAACCGGCGGGCGGAAATTCAAGTCCGCACCTGGCTTCAACATGCCTGGGCCGACACGTTACATGACCGGATTTACAAGAATCCACTCAAACTGTCCTCCGAGGTGAAGCGGACCGGCAACCTGCTCGCCGCCCTGATGGAGGAAGGCGACCGCAACTATAACCGTATGGCGCAGGACATTGACGGCATGCTGGCCAATTACGCATCCTACGCAACCCGGGATGCCGTGCTGCGGGAAATCCAGGTACAACAATTGATTCTGGATCATGAACCCAACACGGCCAAACGCCCTGTCCTGGCGTTGACGCTGGGCCGGCTCCACGCCGCATGCGGTGATTACAAGGCCGTCGAGCGAACACTGGCGCCGTATGAAAAGGCATCCGGCGCCAACCGCTGTGAAATGCTTCAGGATCTGGGTTTCGCGCTCTGCAAGATTTATCGTGGGAAACCGAAATCGAAGGAATACCGGCGCGGCCGGGCGTTATTGGAGAAAGCCGAGGCCCTATGCCGGGAACGCGGATGCCCATTCGTGCCGCACCTGCGAAAACGCGAAAGCCTGCATGCGCGCGCACTCTCGCGGCTGGGCTGGGCGCTGGAACCCCTGCGGAGTGAATGGCCCGCCGCCCGTCAACACCACCGACAGGCCCACGAACATGAACCGGAAAACCCCTACTACCTCGCCGATATGCTCGGTTTCGAAATCTACAGCCGACGCGACCATGCCCGGCCGGCGGGCATGCGTACCGCCCTTCGGGGGGGCATCCGTACCTGCCAAAGCCATGCGGAAGCCGGGATCGAACTGCCCCGAGCCTGGTTTACGGCCGGCCGCCTCCATCTGTTGCTCGATCAACCCTTGGATGCGCTGGGTTATTATGCGCGGGGCATTCGTTATTGTCTGGCCGGCGTTCATTGCGCTCCGACGGACGCGCTCGCGGTGGAACGGGAATGGGTGGAGCGACTGCATGTGGGCGAGGAGGCCCCGGCGGATCATCGCTGGGTGCTGGATCTACTGGATCTGGCGGACCGGGCCGGCGCGGATACGGATGCGCTGGGCGCCCTGCCGCCCAAAGCCATCGTCCTGGCCGGCGGCGCCGCATCGCTGGATAAAAAGATAACCCGAATCATCCGGCCGTTGATCAGCGAGGCATTAACCACTTTTGACGGGTTGGTCATTTCCGGTGGAACCAAATCCGGTGTGCCGGGATGCGCAGGCAAAACGGCGGCCGATCTCCACCGCTCGAAAAAGAAACGGTTTGAACTGATCGGCTATATCCCGGACCAACTGCCGCACGACGCAGTGAAAGACAAACGCTATGACCGTCTCGTGCCCTGCGGCGAGGCCGGTTTCTCGCCGGACCAGGTCCTCAAAAGCTGGCAGGACCTATTCGACAAGGGCATCGCCCCAAAAGACGTGATCTGCATCGGATTCGGCGGCGGCCCCATCAGCGCGGTGGAATACCGGGTAGCCCTGGCGCTGGGCGCCCGCATCGTCAGCGCGCAGGGATCAGGAGGAAGCGCCGACGCGCTCAACCGGGATTCGCTTTGGACCGGGGTGCCTAATCTGATGCCGTTTCCCATGGACCGGGCCTCTTTCCACGCCCTGCTCAGACCGGGAGACGGCGAGCTGGACACCAACACCACGGAACGGATGGCTCAGGCCTTTCACGCCCGCTATGTGGAGGAAAGCGCCCATCGCCTCCCCGCCAACATGCGCCCATGGGAAGCGATGGACGAAACCTACCGCCAGGCCAACCGGGAACAAGCCCGGTACGCGAGACGGATCCTGGAAAACTGCGGATTCATCGTCCGGCCGGCCGCACGGCCAAGGGCGGACATCGTGTTCACCGAGGAAGAAATCGAGCGGATGGCCGAAATGGAACACGGCCGCTGGAACGTGGAACGCATACGGGCCGGCTGGCGTTACGGGCAGATCCGCAACGACGCAAACAAGACGCATCCCTTCCTGATCCCCTGGTCCGATCCCGGCCTCGATGACGTTCGGCATTACGACCGAAATGCGATCAAGGAATTTCCGAAAATTCTGGCCCGGGCGGGCCTGGAAGTGAGGCGATCCGAAAAGCGGGCGCGCAAACCCACCTCAACCAAGCAACACAAGAAAGGTTGACATGAAATCGTATTGGCTGGCCGTCAAGGCCATCATCCAGAACGATGCCCGGCAAAGCCTGCTGTTACGAAGATCAAACATCAACAAACGCTTCGCCGGATGCTGGGAATGGCCCGGTGGCAAGGTCGATCACGGGGAGGATTTCGTCACGGCGCTTCTCCGTGAAACCCTCGAGGAAACCGGCTACGAAATTGAGGTCATCGGCTTCGCCGGCGCCACCGAATTCGAAATGCCTTCCGCACACGTCGTCCTCCTCTGCATGAACGCCCGCATCACCGGCGGCCATTTCCGGTTAAGCGAAGAACATGACGCCGGTGAATGGGTGGCGTTTCCGGACATGGGGAACCGCCTCTTATGCGGAACAGTGGGGGACTTCATGCGGCGCCATGCTACAAATTTCATGCAAAATGAAGCATGATCTACTTCAAAAAATACACCACGGCTTTTGCTTGCTTCTTCCCCGTTTCTCATTCATGATCAGCTTTGGCGGAGGCAATAAAGACGAGTAGTGCAAATCGCTTGCAGGCGGGGTTAATCCGCCTGACGCAGTAAGGACGGGGGACGTTCCCCGGAGGGGCGGCCATGACCGAGGAAACAGCGCAGGAAATACGCATTTTCGTGAGTTATGCCCGCGAGGAATGCCGTTATCTGGGATACAGGGACGAGGGCAAGCGGTGGGTGCCCGATGACGAAAGCGAATTCGCGCTCATTCCCTGGCTGGCCAAATCTTTCAAGCGCTATTACCACACGGTGTTCTGGTATGACACGAAAGATCTGACCCCGAGCCAGAATTTCAAGGAGCGCATCGAGCGGGAAATCGATCAGGCCGATATCGCCATACTACTGATCAGCAGCGCGTTCCTCAACTCCGACTTCATCCAGACGGTAGAATTTCCGCGCATTTGCGAGCGGGTCAAAAATAATGAACTCAAACTGGTATCCATTCTTGTCGAGCCCTGTGCCTGGGAAAAAATAGAATTTGTTTCCTTCCGCACAATCCTGCCCGGCAAACCGACTCCGCTGATCGATTTTATCGACAGCGAAAAGGGATGGCGATATATCCGCAAGGAAATACTCGACGGAGTCGAGCGGGAAATTATCAAAGTGCTCGACGAACGAGGCGTAAAGAGACCGCGACTGCCTCCTCCGCCCCCGGATCGCTCCACGGTCCCCGACACCATACGTCACAGGATGCGCAAACGCAAAATGGTCAATGCCGGCATGGCGCTGGCGGCATTGATCGCGTTGAGCCTGGGCATCGGATGGGCCCTGTTACACTATTGGGCGGATCCGGTAGAGAATGAAAACGCGTTGTTCGCCGATGGCATGGAGCGCTACGCCGAAGAGGATTACGAGAAAGCCATGGAGCTCTTTGAGCGGGTGCTCATCCTTAACCCGGATCGATCCGATGCGGCCGAACAGATGACTTCGGCGAAAGCGGCCATTGAGGAGCGCGAACAGAAGGCGAAAAAGGACCGGTTATTTTCCGACGGCATGGAACGTTACACCGAAGAGGATTACGAGGGGGCCATGGAGTTCTTCGGGCGGGTGCTGGATCTGAATCCGGATCGAGCGGATGCGGCCGAACAGATGACTTCAGCGAAGGCGGCATTCAGAGAACAAATGGAAGCCCGGAAAAAAAAGGAACAGGAAGACGCTTTGTTTGCCGCCGGCATGGAACAATACGGGGCCGGGGAGTACGAGGACGCCATACAGACCTTCGGGCAGCTGCTGGATCTGAACCCGGAACGGACGGACGCCGCCGGTCAAATCGCCCGGGCCGAGGAGGCTATTGAAAGAGCACTGGAAGAAGAAAGGCGACGTGAAGAATCAATCGAGCGACTGAGCCTGGCCTTGGATGACCCCGATTCGGATATTCGGGAACGGGCGGCCGAGGCACTGGGAACAATGGGCGCGGTACGCGCGGTAGAACAACTCATTTCCGCGCTCGAGGATGATGATGCCGGAGTTCGGCAATATGCCGCCGAGGCGCTGGGAAGAATCGGAGATGAACGGGCCATACAGTCCTTGATTTCCGCGGTTGACGATCGGCACCGGAGGGTCCGGCAATACGCGGCGGAGGCACTGGGCCGAGTGGGCGATATCCGCGCCGTACCGCCGTTGATTGCCGCCCTGGAAGACCGGCACGCCGGCGTTCGAAATGCCGCCATCGAAGCATTGGGGAACCTGGGAGAGCTGGCGGCCGCTGAATTGATTTCAAGCCTGGACGATGATAATCGCTGGGTCCGGTTGCGCGCCGCTGAAGCACTTGGGAAAACAGGCAGCCTGCAGGCGGCAGAACCGTTGATCAACCTTCTCCTTGAAGACCCGGACGCAAGGGTTCGGCATTCCGCATCCCAGGCCTTGGAACAGATATCAGGCATACCATACGGCAGTGACGTGGCCCAATGGATGATCTGGCTGGAAGGACTGACGGATTGAACTATTTATACGAAAAGATCTAAAAAGTAGCTCCACGAGGGGGTTATCGCAAAACATGAAGGAGAAATGATCATGAAGAAGTTCATACCGACCGTGGTTATTCTGCTGGGCACGACCCTATCCGCCATGGCCATACTCGGCCAGCCGATCGCCGATGACGCCAACACGGACGCCGGCCTGATACGTTTCGGAGGCGGCATCACGCTGGAAGGCGACGTCAACCTGTACGCCGGCCGTTTTACCTACGGCCCGATTGACGACCTGGCGTTGTTCATCGGCGGCGGCTTTATCGACCCTGATTCGGGGGACATCGAACCATTCCTTCAGCTGGGGTCTCAATACCGGCTTCCGATCTACGACATCCCCTTCGACCTGGCCATACGCGGCGCGTTCGGGCTATCCCGCTGGGATGATTCGGGCCGGCATGCCATGGGATCGTGGAAGAGCGAGACGGATTTCTGGTCGCTCAACGTCGGCGCATTAGGGAGTAAGGATCTGGATGTGATTACAGTATACGGTTTTGCCGGATTGAGCTATATGTATTATGATTCGACCATTACGAGAACCATGACGTTTCCGGCCATTCCAGAGCCGGAGACGCGACGAGAACGATTCAGTGACAGCGACAGCGACGTGGAACTGGCCCTTGCGGGCGGCGTGATCTACTGGCACAACCACAACGTCTCGTATTACGGGGAATTGGCGCTTATCGACGACCTGTTCATCAGTATCGGCGCGCGATACCAGTTCTAGATCCGCATCCAAGACCGGCAACACCGGGGCTGTATCATAAGCCGCCGGCCATACGGTCCGTGCAGACTATTGATACAGCCCGGCTTTTCCCGCGCCCCATTTCCATTGACGCCGCTGATACGCGCAGGTAGATTCGACAGTCGAAGACAAGCGGAAGGTTGCACACGTGACCCTGACCCAACAAAACATATCCGCGTGGGATCCGGTTGAGATCGCCGACGGAGCGTGTCTGCACGGCCAGATCGGTCCTTTCAAACTGTGGATCCAGCGTTCGGAAGACGAATGGCAGACCGCGATCGAGCGGGCACCCCAGGACGATTCCCTGGTCATGATGAAAACGGAGGCCAAACCCGACGGGGCCACATGGACACGATGGGCGGCCGCCGATGATTCACGGACGCTCGCGCTCAAGCCCCTGACCCCGGACCGGGCCGTGGTCGCCCGACCGGATTCGCCACTGCTCTTCCCGCCCGGGAGCGATTTGCTGTTTTTTATCAGCATCCCCATCTGGTTGCGTTTACTTACGGGGCAAGACATGGATTCCGCCCTGTTCACGGAACCGACGGTGATCCTTTCCAACTCATGGTTCGGCACCCCGACGGACGGGACCCTGTGCTATTCGCTTCGCACGACGGCACGCCGAAACCGCCGCACGATTCGCAAACGCCCGCACATGGCGGTGTGCCCCATTCACATAAAAAACCAGGCGCCGGAGGCCGTTGAATTCCAGAGGCTCTGCATCCACGCCCCCCACCTCAATCTGTACCAGGACAAGGACCGGCTGTGGACCAGCCAGGTGGACGTGACCTACCAGGGCAATTCGAAAACAAGCCGAACGCATTACGGGGACGCCCCCCCTCCCGCAAGCCCGAAGGCCCGCCTGATTTCGGAGGCGCGGGAACCGCTTCCGAAGGGACGCATTCAAAAGAGTATCGACGACTTGAAATCCTTCATCCGCATGTAAGTCATGGAACCTTCATCCATAGAACTGGTCGTACAAAATGGTTGGATGGGCGCCCGGATGCTTCCGCTGGTGCGCAGCGCCCTTCTCCTGGTGATCGGTCTGCCGCTGGTCCATATCACGGCGTCCATGACCGGCCGCCTGGCCCGCGCGCGCATGACCGAACAAGCGGGCATACTGATTCGCAAAGGCGTGTATTATTTCGGGACCGCTCTGATTGTGGTCATGATCCTTCAGAACCTCGGCTTCCGGCTGACCGCCATTCTCGGGGCGGCCGGCATCATCGGCGTTGCGATCGGATTCGCGTCACAGACCAGCCTATCCAATATCATCAGTGGTCTTTTCCTGATCTGGGAACGTCCTTTTGAAGCGGGCGAAATGATCAAGGTCGGAGACACCCTCGGCTTTGTCTTGTCCATCGACCTGCTCTCCGTGAAATTGCGCACACCGGACAACCGGTTTGTGCGGATGCCCAACGAGACGCTGATCAAGTCGCAGGTGATCAATATTTCACGATTCCCGATTCGCCGCATGGATATCGACATCGGCATCGCCTACAAGGAAGACGCCGGACGCGTGATGGAAATCCTTACCGAGATCGCCGATCAAAACCCCTATTCGCTCGACGAACCGCGTCCCCTCATCATCTTCAAGGACTTTGGAACTTCCGCGCTGGAATTAATGCTGGGCGTGTGGTTCGCAAAACAGGATTTCCTGAATCTGAAGAACTCGATCATGAAGGATATCCAGGCCCGTTTCAACGCCGAGGGCATCGAGATCGCCTTCCCGCATCTGACCGTGTACAGCGGATCGGAAACGCCCCCCTTCCCCGTCCGGGTCACGCAGGATCCCTCGGAGCAACCCCCGGCCCCCGGTTCCGGCTCATAGGCCGGCGCCCGTGAAGCGGGGCTCCGTCATAAATTCCGCCTGATGAGTTCCCTGTTCTCCATGAAATAGAGATAACCGGAACCGACGGTGATCAGGGCCACCGCGATGGAAACGGCATACGCGATATGTTCGAATGCCAGATCGTAGTCACGCAACAGGGCCGCGTCCGCATCTCCCAGGATATCGTGGCGGACGGCCAGGCCGAGAAGGATGACGATAATTGCCGCGATCTGCCAGACCGTTTTGTGTTTCCCCCATTTGCCGGCCGGAATGATTTCTCTTTTTTCCACGGCCAAAAGGCGTAATCCGGTCACCAGGAATTCCCGGGAAATAATGATGACCACGATATAGGCGGGGACGAGACCCAGATCGACAAAACTCACGAACGCGGCGCATACCATGACCTTATCCGCAAGCGGATCCATCAGCCGGCCGAAAGCGGACTCGCCGTATACGCGCCGCGCCAGATATCCGTCCAGGTAATCGGATACGCTGGCCACGATAAACACCAGCAGGGCCAGGCTCATCGCATACGGAAACGGAACCGTCAACAACACGAGCAGCAGCGCCACCAGCACCAGCCGGGCCAACGTCAATTTATTCGGTAGATTCATGTTTCTTTTCCAGATAGGGGTCCGGCACGTCACGAATCAGAGGATACTCCGCTTCCGGCACCGGCCGGACGGGCCTCTCTTCCACGTCGGGCCTTTCCCGGCGCACAAACCGCGTTATCCCCATCAGCACCAGGAGCAAGAACACGGCGATGGCCACGTACAGGGCCATCACGCGCGGCGGCCGTTTCGGCCACGGCCAACGTTTGAATGCGGACCAGTTGATGGCCCCATACAGCGCACGCACCCGTTCCCAGATTTCCCGCCAGGGAATCGACGGCCTTGTCCACGTGCGCCCCGGTCTTTCCTCCGGTTCCTCCTCCAACAGGGGGGGGCGTTCCTTCGGGGCGTGTTTTTCGAGATATTCCTTGATCAACGGTTCGGGATCGAGGCCCAGGTATTCCGCGTATATTTTAATGAATCCCTTGGCATAGGCAGGCGCGGCAATTTGACTGAAATCGTCCCGCTCGATGGCCTCGATATGCTGCACCTTGATCCGCGTACTCCGGGCCGCATCCGACGCACTGATCCGTTTCTGCTCGCGTGTGCTTTTCAGTGTGTGTCCCAGTGATTCCATCAGCGCTCCTCTTCCACCGTCTCATTCTGCGGAATTTCCCCGTCCAAATCGATGAGAATTTCCCGCGGATCGGATCCCTGGGGCGGCCCCACAACACCTCGTTCCTCCAAAAGATCCATCAGCCGGGCCGCCCGCGTATATCCAATACGCAACCGGCGCTGCAAAGACGAGGTGGACGCGCGCCGGGTCTGGCGAATGATCTCAATCGCCGCCTCGAGCAGCTCATCGTCTTCCTCCGCTTCCGGAATCATGGCCGTCTTGCTCTCCATCTTTTCGCGAATGGTTTGCTCGTACCGCGGTTCGGCCTGTGACCGGATATATTCAACGATCCGGCGTATCTCATTGTCGGTCGTCATCGTGCCCTGCGCGCGGATCAGTTTGCTGCTGCCGGGCGGCAGGAACAGCAGATCGCCCTTGCCCAGCAGCTTGTCGGCGCCCGCGGCATCCAGAATGGTGCGGCTATCCACCTTCTGGGCCACTTGAAAGGCCAGGCGCGCGGGAAAGTTCGCCTTGATGGTCCCGGTAATCACATTAACCGACGGCCGTTGCGTCGCCAGGATCATATGAATGCCGACGGCTCGTGACAATTGGGCGAGTCGCGCGATGGAATTTTCGATCTCCGCCTGCGCGTTCAGCATCAGATCCGCCAGCTCGTCGACAATAATGACCAGGTAAGGCAGACGATCCGGCGGCTGTTTTTCGTCTTCCGCTGTATCCCGGTCCGATTCAAATAAATCCGTCTGCTTCACGATCGGCCGGCTGTTGTACGCCTTGATGTTGCGCACACCGACCTTGGCAAACAGCTTGTATCGCTTTTCCATTTCCGTGATGGCCCAGCGCAGGCCGAGGCCCACCTTCTTGGCGTCCGTAATCACCGGAACCACCAGGTGCGGCAACCGCTCATAGGCGGAGAATTCCACGATCTTCGGATCGATCAGCATCAACCGCATATCGGCGGGGCTGCGGGACATGAGCAGGCCGGCCAGAATCGAATTCATGCAGACTGTTTTGCCCGACCCGGTCGCCCCGGCAATGAGCATGTGCGGCATATCCGCCAGGTCGGCAATGAGCTCTTTTCCGGCCACGTCTTTTCCGAGCGCCAACGGCAGGGCGCACCGGGTTCCCTGCCAGACACGGCTCTCCATCATTTCCCGCAGATAGACGAACGTCGAAAGCGTATTGGGCACTTCGATGCCCACCACGCCTTTTCCGGGAATGGGCGCCTGTACGCGCACACTTTCGGCTTTCATCACCAGGGCGATATTGTTGCTGAGCCCGGTGATGCGTTCCACGCGAACGCCCGGCGCGGGCAATAATTCGTAGCGGGTCACCACGGGACCACGCTCCACATTGGTCACTTCCGTTTCTATGCCGAATTCGGCCAGTGTTTCCTTTAAGATCGTGCCGGCGGCCTGGTGATCCTCCTGGATTTCGCGCGGGCGAGCCGCGGCGGCATCATCCAGCAAATCCAGGGGCGGTAACCGGTAATCCGTATCGGCGGCCGCGGCCACGGGCGCGGCGGAAACGGTCGCCGTCTCCGCGGGTTTGGGGCGGCGCGGCGCCGGCCGGGGCGCCTTGAGGGGCTCGTCCGGAAGGGGTTGATCCCGGCCGGTTTCCGGTTCCGGCTCGATCGGCAATTCCGACGGCTCCCGGGCGTCCGGCTCGGCCGCTTCGCGCGCACTCCGGCTCCGGGCCGCGGCCACGGATTTCTCGCGTTTGCTCACGGCTTCTTCCAGGCGTCGCCGGCGTTTCGCAATCTCGCGTTCCTCCCGCATCAACTGTTCGCGACGATCGCGCCGTTCTTCCAGTTTCGTGGTCGTCCATCCGTACAGGATCGTTCCCCACTCGGACAGTTTCCGGATCACGGACAGCGGGTGGATTTCGGCCAGGTAAAACACGCCCACCAGCAAACCCGAAACCGCCAGGATGGCCGTCCCCACCCTCCCCACAAAACGGATCAGTGTTTCCTGCACCAACAGGTACCCCAGCACGCCGCCCGTCCATTCGATGTTGAGTCCGGAGGTGATTCCGTTCCATACGTCCGACCGGAGCTCGGCCAGCGCGATCAGCGACGTCAGCACCACCAGCATCCAGACGCATCGGGGCCAGATCCGCCTTTCCCGCACGAACAACAACAGAAAGCCCAGGCCGGCCACCACCACCGGCACCAGGTATCCGCCCACGCCCAGCCCCATGAACAAAATGAACGCCAACCAGGCGCCGGTCGGCCCTATGAAGTTGAGGGTGGGTTGATTGGACGGATACGCAATCACCGATACGTCCCCGGAATCGTAGGATATCAGACTGAGAAACAGCAGTAAGGCAAGCGCCAGGCATAAGATGCCCCATGCATCCTGCCACCCGGAGTGTCCGCCCTGTTTCTTTGCCGCCATGATTGTACCGTATCAATTGTACGGGCCCTTCTGCAAGCCCGCGAAACACCGTCCGGGAAAAGGTCGGGGCCTCGCCCCGCGGGCTACCGCCACCCCGGGTTCTCCCCTATCGACAACCGCCCGGAAACCTTCTATTATGATCCCGCCGTAACCACCGTGATCGAACTGAAATCGAGTTGAAAGGATCATTATGATCAAGAACATCATGGTCTGCCTGGACGGATCCCGACACAGCGATATCGCCTGTGAATACGCCTTGCATCTTTCCCAACAGCTGTCCGCCCGGCTCACGGGTCTGCATATCCTCGACTCGCGCATGCTGGAAGGCCCGCTCATGGCCGACATCTCCGGCTGGATCGGCGCCCAGCCCTATGGGAGCCAGCTCCAGCAATTCCGCGACGTGCTGGAACGGAAAGGCGAAACCATTGTCGAGGCGTTTAACCATCGATGCGAGCAAGCCGGCATTCCGGCGGACGGCGCCTTGAAAATGGGACATCCCTCACGAGTAATCGTCGAGGAAGAAAACCGGACGGAATTATTGATCATCGGACAACGCGGTCAGCACGCCGATATCGTGGGCGAAGCTCTGGGGTCAACCGCCGAACGCGTACTCCGGCACTCGATCAAACCCTGCCTGGTAACGCCCTCCGAATTTCAACCCATCAACAAGATCATGGCGGCGTACGACGGCAGCGGACACGCCAGCCAGGGACTGCATGTCGCCATCGAACTGGCCAAGGCCCTGAATGTGGAATTGATCATCCTGACGGTGACGGAAGGAAAGGAAATTGCCGAAACCGAACGCATATCGGCGGAGGGACTGAAACTGGCGGAATCCCACGACTGCCGGGCGACGAACCTTATTGTGGAAAACCACCGTTCCTCGCAAGGCATTCTCGAAAGCGCACAGGAACAGGAATGCCACCTGATTGTGATGGGCGCCTACGGCCACAGCCGGATACGGGAATTGATTCTCGGCAGCACAACAATGAACCTCATGACCCGCTCGCACCTGCCGGTGATGCTGGTGCGGTAGGGGAACCGCGTCGCGCGCCGCGTGTCGCGACCGGACAGACGAGCACGAACCGACAAAATAACGGAACCCGCGCATGGCCCGTTTGCATACGTACAACCAGGAATGTCCAATGATTGGACCTAGACTTCAAAACGACTTCCAACGCCTGGAAACAGGCCGCGCAGACATCCGGCATACGGTATATCCATGGACTACATCATCCTAATCGCGGTTCTTACGGTCATCCTGCTGGCGGCGGGATGGTGGATTCGCAACGCCCTGGCCATCCCGAAGGCCGGGCGCGACGAGTCCATGCTGCTCATTCAAAACCAGATGAACGCCCTTTCCCGGCAGACGACTGAACAGATGGAACAACTGCGATCGTCTCTTCAACAGATCAATCAACACATGTCCCAGTCGCTGGACGCGACACGCAAGTCCACGTGGGAACAGCTGGAAGGCACCTCCCGGGTCATCCAGAACGTGAACAAACAGCTTGTGTCCCTGGAAAAAAGCACCCAGCAGATTTTTGATGTGGGCAAGGATATTTCCGGCCTGCAGGACATCCTGCAATCGCCGAAACTCCGGGGCAACATCAGCGAGCTGTGGCTGAACGAGCTCCTGGCGCAGGTACTGACCGCTCACCAGTATGAAACGCAGTATACGTTCCGGGGCGGGGAAACCGTGGACGCGGTCATACGGTTGCAATCGGGCCTCGTGCCGGTGGACGCCAAATTTTCACTGGAGAATTTCCGCCGCATCAGCGAACTGGAGGATGAGAAGGCGAAAAAAGCCGCGCGCACCGAATTCATCCGCAACGTGAAAAAGCACGCGGACGACATCGCCTCCAAATACATCCGTACCGATGAGGGTACATTCGATTTCGCGCTTATGTATATTCCGGCCGAGAACGTGTATTATGAAATGATCGTTCGGGACGACCATTCGGGGGCGGGATCGTCCCTGTTGTCATACGCGCTGGCCAAGCGCGTCATCCCGGTATCCCCCAACACGTTCTACGCCTATCTCCAGACCATTCTGCTGGGGCTCAAGGGAATGCGCGTGGAGGAAAGCGCCCGGGACATCATGAATCACCTGGGCCGGTTGAAAAAGGAATTTGAACGGTTTGAAGCCTCCTTCCGCCTCGTGGGACAGCACCTCGAAAACTCGATGAAAAAATTCACGGAAGCGGAGAAGCGGCTCGGCCGGATCGAGGGCAAGATGGAACAGATCGAGGGCGTCCGGCGGGAGGAGGAAGAGACGCCCGCCCTGCCGGAACAGGAGGCCTGAAGAGGGGCGTGCGGTGCCGCGCGCAGGCTTTTTCGGATTCACGGTGCGTTACCCGCCGCCTCTTCGATTTGCGCAACGGCCTCTTGAGCCTTGCTTATGAAATGCGGTAGGATGCCGATTATGGATAGTCCAGTCATCGCGGTGGCCAACCAGAAAGGCGGCGTGGGGAAAACCACGACCGCCATCAACCTTTCAGCCTGCCTGGCCGAACGACGGAAGCGTGTCCTGTTGATCGATCTCGATCCTCAATCCAACGCCACCAGCGGCCTGGGCGTGGAACAGCGCGCCGGCCACAGCCTGTATCCGGTCCTGCTCGGCGAAAAATCCATCCGCGATTTCATCCAGCCGACCGAGGTCAAGCGGCTCGATCTTCTGCCGGCGGAGGTGGACCTGGCCGGCGCGGAAGTGGACATCGCGCGCTCCGAACACTATCTGCATCCATTCAAGAACGCCCTGCAACCTCTTCGGGAGGAAGAACAACCCTACGATTTCATCCTGGTCGACTGCCCCCCTTCCCTCGGCATCCTGACCATGAACGCCCTCACCGCGGCCCAGGGACTGCTGATTCCGATTCAATGCGAATATTATGCCCTGGAAGGTTTGAGCGTCATGGCCCGGCTGGTCCGGCAACTGCGGGAAAGCGGGGCCAATCCGGACCTGGACATAGCGGGGATCGTGATGACGATGTACGATATGCGCACCAACCTGTCGCAACAGGTTGTCCAGGAAGTGGCCGCCCATTTCGCCGACAAGGTTTTTGAAACATTGATTCCCCGGAGCGTGCGGTTGAGCGAGGCGCCGAGTTTCGGCCGTCCGATTATTCAATACGACCGCCATTGTACGGGGTCCGTGGCCTACCGGAACCTGGCCAAGGAATTTCTTCGACGGCACCGCAACGGCGCCGCATCCGACGCCCTGCGGCAAACGGCGGACCCCGCGGAGGAAACCGAGGAAGCGGCCATGCCGTTCCGGCCGGAATCCAACGCTGTCCCGGCATCCCCGGCCGGAACGGAACCCGGCGCGCCGGCGGAAACAACCGGCCCCGCCGTCGAAACCCCCGGTTTCGATCCGGACATCCCGAGAACGGAATAGTGCCGGCCGCCTCTACGCCGGCTTGAACCGCTCTTCCGTTTCGCGACGCAGACGCTTAAGGCGGCCCCGGAGGGCGATCTTCTTTACGTGGGAAATGCGGTCGATGAACAGAATCCCGTTGAGATGGTCCACCTCGTGTTGAATCACCCGCGCCACCAAACCCCGGTATCGTTCATCACGGGACACGCCCTCGCGGTCGAGGTACCGCACCCGGATCTCATACGGCCGAACCACCTCGGCGTATATATCCGGAATGCTCAGGCACCCCTCATCCCGGGCGGCCTGAATATCGGACGGTTCCGTAATTTCGGGATTGATCAGCACCATCGGCATCGCCGCGTCCGGATTCAGCCGATGCCCTTCCTCATCCACATCGTATTCCCCGGGCACATACACCACACAAAGGGATTCCCGCCGGCCGATCTGCGGGGCCGCCAACCCGATCCCGTTTTCCGAATGCAGGGTCTCGATCATGTCGTCCGAGAGGGCGCGGATCTCATCCGTGACCTCGGCCACCGGAACGGTTTTCTCCCGAAGAATCGGATCGCCATAATAATGGAGGGGATATTTCATAATACACTGCCGCACGTATCATACGCCATGGATCGATTCAAAACAACATCGGCTTGTTTTTTTCGCCGTGTCCCCTAAAGTGCTACCGGAATGAACGACACTTTGATCATTGTGCCCACGTATAACGAGCACGACAACGTGGAGGATATCCAGCGCGCCGTGTTCGATCATTATCCGGAAACGGATCTGCTGTACGTGGACGACAACTCGCCGGACGGCACCGGCGAGTTGCTGGACGAGTTGAGCGAGCGGGAGTCCCGCATTCATGTATTGCACCGCGAACGAAAAATGGGACTGGGCCGGGCCTACACGGCCGGATTCAAATGGGCGCTGGAACGCTCATACGGGTTCATATTCGAGATGGACGCGGACTTCTCACACGATCCGGCTGAGATCCCCCGCATGCGGGCGGCCGCGGAGAGCGCCGACCTGGTATTGGGATCCCGTTACGTCGACGGCATCCGGGTCATTAACTGGCCGTTGTCCCGGTTGTGTCTCAGCAAGGGCGCCGGGGTCTATGTGCGCATGATCACGGGGCTTCCCTTTACCGATCCCACCGGCGGCTTCAAGTGCTACCGGCGCGAGGTGCTGGAAGCCATCGACCTCGACGCCGTCCGGTCGGACGGGTATTCGTTCCAGGTGGAAATGACATTCAATGCGTGGATGCTGGGATTTCATATCGTGGATGTTCCCATTACTTTTGAAGAGCGCCGGTCGGGACAATCGAAAATGAGCACGTCGATTGTACGGGAAGCGCTATGGATTGTTTGGAAACTGGCATTCAAATCCGGATTTCGGCGCCGGCCCCGGAGCCGTCATCCGCGGAGTGTGGCCTCATGATCAAGTACCCGTTTATTTCCGGACACCCCCTGATGCTGCTGCGGGCGTTGCGCGTGACACAGTGGACCAAGAACGCCGTGGTATTCGCCGCGTTTATCTTCGCCCTGGGCGATCCCGGCCAGGGCATTACCATCGCGCATATCGCGTGGGTCCTTCCGGCGGCCCTCCTCTTCTGCCTGGTGTCCAGCGGCATCTATCTTCTGAACGATGTCCGGGACATCGAATACGACCGGAAACATCCCACGAAAAAACGGCGCCCGGTAGCGTCAGGTGAATTGCCGATCCCAACGGCCCTGCTTCTTTCCGCCGTCCTTCTCCTTGCGGGTTTGACGGGCGGCTGGATCCTATCCCCCCCGTTTTTCACGGCCCTGGCCGCGTATGCGGGACTGCAGGTCGTGTATACATTCGGCCTGAAGCAGATCGCCCTCATTGACATATTCGTCATTGCTGGGGGATTCGTGCTCCGGGCCCTGGCCGGCGCCCTGGTCATTGAGGTCACCATTTCGCCCTGGTTGCTGTTGTGCGCCCTGCTGCTGGCCCTGTTTCTCGGACTCTGCAAACGGCGGCATGAAAAAGTCGTCCTCAACGAAATCGCGGACACCACGCGCGCGAGCATGGTCCAATATGACGAGCGGCTGCTGGACCAGCTGATCGCCATTGTCAGCGCGGCGACCATCGTCTCCTATGCGCTGTATACCCTGTGGCCGGATACGGTCGATAAGTTCGGGACCACCGGGCTCGGTTTCACCATACCGTTCGTCATTTTCGGTTTATTCCGGTACCTGGACCTGGTCTACCGCCATGAACAGGGCGGCCGGCCGGAAAAAATTCTTTTGACGGATAAACCCCTGCTCATCAACATCGCGTTGTACGGCCTGACGGTACTGCTGGTTTTACTGCTGCGGTGATGTGAACAAATGGACGCCCCGCGGCATCCAAACCGGGGAAGGCAAGGGGTATCGCTTGACGCCGCACACGCATGGATTTAGCTTGAGGGTGTGCGGCATGCACCGCGACCCGCTGTATCCGACGCATTCCTGAACGGGGCTGTAAAAAGAGCCGAACATGAGAAAACGAGAGCCTGTTATAAAAGAGACCGGCGTCCGGCCGTCCGATGAAAGGGCTGCGTTTTTTGACCACCAAACCGGCGCCTTTTTCCGTACCGTGGACTGGACGGCGTTTACCACGGTGCTGGTCGTCGCGTTTTCCCTGTATCTCTATACCCTGGCGCCCACGGTCACACTCGAGGATTCGGGTGAACTGACCGTTGCGGCGGACTACATGGGGGTGCCCCACCCGCCCGGCTATCCGACCTGGACCCTGCTGGCATGGTTCTTTCAGTGGATCTTTCACGGAATCGAGTACCACGGATACCCCAACCCCGCCTGGGCCGTCGGCCTCATGTCGGCCACGTTCGCTTCCCTCGCCTGTGCCCTGCTGGCCTTGCTGGTCAGCCGCTCGGGCGCCGACATGATGCGCGGCATGAAGCGGGCCACCCGGGAACTGGGATTGTCCATTGAAAGCTCCCTGTGCTGGACGGCCGGTGTTTCAGCCGGTCTGCTGCTGGCGGTCAGTCCGGTGCTCTGGTCGCAAGCCGTCATCGTGGAGGTGTACGCGCTCAACGCCTTCTTCCTGATGATGATCCTGATCCTGACCTACCGTTGGATGTCCCGTCCGGGCGAGGACCGTGTGCTGTATGTGATGGCCTATATGTTCGGGCTTGCCCTGACCAATCACCATACGATCTTCTTCATCGCGCCGGCCCTGTTTCTGGCCGTGGCCTTTCGGGACCGACCGCTCCTGCGCGACGCCTCCGCCGTCCTGGGCATCGTCATCGGCGCCTATCTTCTTTATCGCGCGCATACCATGGTTCCAACGGGCGAACCGGCTCCGGTTGTCCAGAGCTTTTATTACGTACTCGGTTTCCTTTTCCTGTTTGCGCCGGTCGGCCTGTTTCTGATCGAACACAAACTGTTCACCGAATGGCGCCGAATGGGCCTGATGGCCCTGTTTGTCCTGCTAGGTCTCTCCTTCTACCTGTTCATGCCGATCGCCTCCGACCAGAACCCGCCCCATAACTGGGGGTACACGCGAACGTGGGAGGGATTCAAACACGCGTTTACGCGGGGTCAATATGAACGCATCGTCCCATCCAATCCCCTTGAAGACCCCGCCTTGTTCTTCGCGCAGATGCGCGCCTACTTTTACAGCCTGCGCAGCCAATTCACCCTCCCCACGGTGTTGATGGCCATCTTCCCGTTCTTCTTCTTCGCGCAGATCCGCCGGTCCATGCGATCCTGGCTGATCACCTTGATCACCGCGTATTTCCTCGTGAGCGTCATGCTCATGACGTTCTTGAATCCCGACCTCGACATCCAGACCTTGTTCATCCAGCGCCGGTTTTTCATCCCCTCCCATGCGCTTTTCGCCGTATGGCTGGGGTACAGCATCATCTTCGTCCTGTCCCTGGTGGAAAGGTACCTTCGCCTTAAGGGGATCGGCCGGTATGTGGGCCTGGTCCTCGGGGCCGTCTTCCCATTGATGGTGCTGTACCAGAACTTCTATAATGAGGGCCAGATCCGAATCATCGGGGGCGCCGAACAGCGCGGGCATGACTTCGGATGGCAATTCGGACACTGGCAATTACGGGGCGCCGACGCCATTCTCGATGAACTCGATCCGAATGAACCGCCGTTGCCGAATCCGGATTATCCGCCGGAGATGGAGCAGGACGCGATCTTTTTCGGGGGAACGGATCCGGGCCGCTTCGTGCCGACCTACATGATCTTCTCCGCCCATTGCCGGCCGGATGTTTATCTCATCACGCAGAACGCGCTGGCGGATAATACGTACATGGCCGTCATGCGGGACTTGTACGGGGACCGGATCTGGATTCCCTCCCAGCAGGACAGCAACCGGGCTTTTCAGGAGTATGTCCAGCAGGTCCAGGCCGGCGATATTCCGCCCGGCGCGGAAGTGATCGTGCAGGACGGCCGGGTCAGCGTTCAGGGGGTCCAGGGGGTGATGATGATCAACGGGATTCTCTGCCGTATGATCTTCGATGCCAACAAACACAAACATGCGTTCTATGTCGAGGAAAGCTACGTGATTCCCTGGATGTATCCCTACCTGGAACCGCACGGATTGATTCTTAAGCTGAACCCGGAACCGATCAATATCACGCCCGAGATTGTGAAAAACGATCGTGAATTCTGGGACTGGTATACCGCCCGCCTGCTGAACAGCCGGCGTTTCCAGCGCGATATCGTGGCGCGGAAGACGTATTCCAAGCTGCGAAGCGCCATTGCCGGAATATACAATTACCGCGGGATGTTCGATGAGGCCGAACACGCGTTCAAGCAAGCCATCGCCTTGTATCCGCTCAGTCCCGAAGCCTGTTTCCGGTTGGCCGATATGTACATGCAATACCGCCGGTATGGCGATGCGCGCGAAATTATCGACGACCTGCTGGAACACGATCCTGGAAACAAGCGCGTTGCGCAATTCCGACAACAAATCCGGCAGACCGAACGGATAGACAACCGGAGGCGGGAACTGGAGGAAAAACAGGCCGCGGGACAAATGGACCTGAACGCCGCCCTGGAACTGGCGCAGGCGTATCAACAATTACAGCTGTTTTCGCATTTTGAGCATATTACGCGCTCCCTCCTTCAGCAGGACCACCTTCCCGCCGAAACCTACCTGCAAGTCGGACAAATGTACGCGAACGCACAGCGCATGGACCTGCTGGAAATGGCCCTTAAACGGTACTTGGAACGCGAGCCCCGGCAACACCATATCTGGCTGGAGCTAGCGGCGGTACAGGCGGCCACGGGCAACGCGCGGGAGGCCATCCAATCGCTGCGCCGCGGAATCGAAGTCGGAGGCGAGACGGCCCGGGACATGGCCCGGCGGGATCAGCGATTTGACGGCATCCGTAACCGGCCCGAATTCCGCCAACTGGTTCCCCCGCCCGGCGACGCGCCGGCATTCCGGGTCCCGTTTCACGGATTCTGATGCCGGTCCGCCCCGGAATCGCGCAAGGGACAAATCACGGGCCCGGCGCCGGATTCCGCACGCCATACGCGCAGGGGATAATCGTAGACCCCCGTCAGGATGCGTTCCTCCATGATCGACGCGGGCGGACCCGAGGCCGCGATCGCGCCTTCCTTAAGCAGAATCACGCTCGAGGCAAATGCCGCGGCGAGATTGAGGTCGTGCGAAGTGAAGATCACGGTCATACCCTTCTTCAGGCGTAATCGATCAATCAAATCCATCATCTCCCAGGCGTGTTTGATATCCAGATGAGCCGTGGGTTCATCCAACAGCAACCACTCCGGTTCCTGCGCCAGCGCCATGGCGATACGGCATCGGTGGCGCTCTCCGCCGCTCAACTCATCCATCAGCCGGTCTTCGCGGCCGGTCAGATCGGTCATGTGCATGGCCTCGCGGATAACGAGCCGGTCATGCTCCCCCAATGCGCGCAGGGGCGACACGTGCGGCGTCCGTCCGAGTGCCACCAGTTCTTCCACGGTAAACGAAACCGGAATATCCAGGAATTGCGGAACACAGGCCATTCGCCGCGCCAATGCGCGCCGGGGCATATCGCGGAGAAGCCGCCCTTCCAGCCCGACCCATCCCGAAACAGGGACCAGCGCGCCGCTCAATACGCGCAACAAGGTCGTCTTGCCCGAGCCGTTCGGCCCAATAATCCCACTGCAACCTCCGCTCGGCATGCGGCAGGAAAGATTCCGTAACACCATCCGGTCCCCGTATCCGGCCGTTACGTCGCGCACTTCGAGGGCCGAGGCCGGCTCATCCGGAGACATCCCGGAATTCTTCGGCAGGCTGTGACTATTATCCGTCATTTCCTTATTTCCACATCGTCCGATGCCGGCGCCGGAGCAATACAAGAAAGAAAGGCGCCCCCGTGAGAGCGGTCAACACGCCCACCGGCACTTCGATCGGGAACAGGATGGTCCGCCCGATCCCATCCGCCCAGACCAGGAATACGGCCCCCGCCAACGCGCAGGCCGGAATCAACCGGCGATGATCCGGCCCTACCAGCGCCCGTACGGCATGCGGCGCGACCAGCCCTACAAACGCGATCAATCCGCTCACGCTTACCGCGGAAGCCGCCAACACGGCCGCCCCGCCCAGGGCCATTACCTTCAGCCGTTCGGGATTCAGCCCGATATGGCCGGCCGCTTCATCGCCCAGCCACATTACATTGAGATCCCGGGCCATGAGCAGGAGACCCAGCAGGGCCGCGCCGTTCAGGCAGGCCACCGCCTGGAGCAGGCGTGTGTCGTATACCTGCAGATCGCCCAGCATCCACCACATGACGGCGCGCAACCCTTCCGCGGTGGACTGCGACACCAGAAACATCAGGACACTGCCGCAGAGGGAACCCCAGATAACCCCGGCCAGGATCAAGGTATGGGACGTGGTCGTGGCGCCCGACCGGGCCAGCCGGTACACAACCGCCAGGCTGATCAGCGCCCCCAGAAAGCCGGCGGCGGGCAACGCGAAGACTCCCCACGCGGCGGCTCCCGCAACCAGCGCCACGACCGTGGCCAGTCCCGCACCGGACGACAGCCCCAGCACATAAGGTTCGGCCAGCGGATTGCGCAACAAGGTCTGCAGAACCGCGCCCGATACCGCCAGTGAAGCGCCCACCACCCCCCCAAGCAATACGCGCCAGGCGCGGAGTTCGAGTATGCCCGCGCGTTCGGCCTCCAACAGCATCCAGGGCCGATGCCATTCGTCGCCGAGAAACACCGCCAACACAATAAGGGGCGGGCTCAACACCAGCACAAGCCGAAAGGCACGATTACGTTTGTATTGCATGATCCAACCGGAATAACACGGACCCGGCCTTCAAGAAAGCGCCAAAGCGGCATTCACTCTCCCGGGTCGACCGTTTGCCTGTTTCCATCGCCCCCGGCATGTTCCCTTTCTTCCGACATGTCCATCAGGCATTGCGCCAGGGCTTCCGCACCCCGTATCAGCCGTGGACCCGGCCGGAGAAGCCAATCAGGAGGGATCCCGTCACACATCGCACCTTTCCGTACCGCGCGCAGGGAGGACCATCCCTTACGCGTCCGCAGGGCTTCAGCCGGTTCGTGTCCCGGAAGCATATAAGCGAAAACAATCACGTCCGGATCTTCGCGAATCACCCATTCGCTGCTTATGGGCCGGTACCCCGTCCGCAACCCGCCCGCTATATTGCGCCCCCCGGCCATGGTCACGGTCTCGTTCAATATCGTGCCGGCGCCGGCCGTTGTCGGCGGACGCCCCCAAATCTCCAGATATACGCGCGGCCGCTCGCGTGATTCGTAAAACGCGTTCACGCGCCTTTCGAGTGCCTGGCGCCGACCGTTCATCTCCCCGGACCATGTCCGACCGGCTTCCGGATCACCCAACGCTTCGGCTATGGTTACCGCCGCAACCATCAACTGATCCCAGCTCTCACAAGGAAGCACAAGCGTCTCCGTGCCGGCGCGCCGAAGCGCCTGCAATAATCCGGGACGTTCCAGATCCGTGGCGAGCACAAGGTCCGCGCGCAAATACTGCAACTGTTCGGTATTGGGCTTGCCGAACGGGCCGGCTACCGGAAGGGCCAGCGCCTCCGGGGGATAATCACAGGCACTTGACCGGCCGACCAGGTGGGCTTCCAATCCAAGATCGAAAATCAGTTCGGTCAGGCTGGGCGCAAGGCTTACAACGCGCCGCGCCGGAGATCCGCCCTGCGCCGGAGCCGCACATGCGATCAATCCGAATAAAAGCAGCGCAAGCGTGGGACAGGATGGTTTCATCATCGGCATAAAGACGGCTTCCCCTTGAATCCGGACGGATCCCATACACCGGCATGAGCTCCCAGCAAGGAAAAGGAAGAACATGCGGGGATGGGGTGAGTGACGGGACTTGAACCCGCGGCCTCCAGGGCCACAACCTGGCGCTCTAACCAGCTGAGCTACACCCACCGTCCGACGGTCATCGAACGGGGACTCATCCCGTCCGGCTGATGGAATACACATACCACGCGGCCCCCACGGACGCAACCCATAAGGCCGGCCGGGACATCACCGCCCGGATCCATCCTATCCAAGCAGATATTCGACAATCCCCAGCCCGACTATGAGGCGAAACAGGGCGTGATTGAGGATCAGGCTGTACGCCGATGCGGCGGCGTCGTCGAACACCACTCCCGCACCCCCTCCCATACGCTCGAATTGCCGGGCGGGCGGCAGTTTAAATATATCGAACATCCGGTTGGTCACAAAGGCCATGGGCAGGACCCACCAGAATTCGAGACTTACCGGAAGGCCGATCATGCAAATCGGAAACGTCATGAATTCATCGGCCACGATTCGTCCATCGTCCTTTTTCTGGAAATAACGCTCGGCCACATCGCAAACGGGAACGGCCAGCAGGACCAGCAGAAAAGCGGTCAGTGCATACCACGGCACGGATAGCGGCGCCATGGCCAGCACCAGGACCACGCCCCATAGACTGCCTACCGTACCCGACATGACCGGGCTCAATCCCAGACCGAAACCCGTGGCAAAAGCCACGGTCATTCTCGTGCTAATGGGGGTTTTTTGCATAATGCGGGGATCCCTACTCCATTTTTGATTTTAGATTTTCGATTTTCGATATGATCTCCAACCCAAAACCGCTTTCATCCGCTTCTTCTTCTACAACCGTCAGCTTATAGATGAAATCGGCATCCGATTTCGAACGGCATACGGCACGATAATTCGCCCCAACAGTCGTCGCGGCACCAACCAATTGACGCGCTATGATCTCGGACGCCATACCGCCCGGCAGGGCCTCAACCACATCAATGGCGCGCAATTCGAACTTCTTCGTGCGCTCCTTCAGTTCCGCCTCGATCATGCTGGCCCCCCTTCATCGTCGCCCTTGAGCGGCGCCGCGAAGCGGTGTACGCCCGGAGGCTTGTTCGAATATTCTTCTCTCGCCAAGCCGCCAAGATCGCAAAGAAATTCCTCAACAGGAAAGACCATTGACTGTTCGCGTGATTCCGTTTTTCATCAACGCCTCGCCGAAGTTCAGCAGGTAACCGAGTTTCATGCCGGTGAGCTTCAGCGCAGCGTCGACGATTTCCCTGCCTATACTGTTTTCATCCATCTTTGCGATCTCTGCGCCTTTGCGAGATCATTTCTGGCCTTCTAACAATCAAAAATCGGAATCGAAAGTTTTTTATTCTCCTAATTCAAACTTCAGCGTTTTCATTTCGCCGTCGGCGTCGAGCCACAACTGCATGCGGAGCATGGGGGCCATGGCGTCCACCCAGGCCCGTGCCTCATTCAAATGCCGACGGGTGTCTTCCGTTTCCACGGGGTCTTCAAACAAAAGCTTCAGGGACCAGGCCATGAGGGCCGTCCGGATCACGGTCGCGGCGCTGCTCAAATCGATCCAGCCGTAAGCGGCGTCTTCGGCCTCCATGAGGCCCGTCCGCCACGGCCCTTCGTCGGCTTCCACCACGGCCTCGATACGCTCGGATCGCGACATCAGCTTCATCAAGGCATCGGCATGGCTGGCCGCCAGGAACCAGCCGTTCCGCTGCGTGTACGCGATCCGATCACGATAGCGGAACCGGGCATACGCGGTGTCCGACGTGCTTTCGACCACATAGATCGGCTGATCACCGACGTGACCGGTTTCCGGAACCAATCCCCATCGATATTGCGCGTTTAACCGATCCAGCGTTTCCTTGGCGGCCCGGATGCCGGTTTCCTCGTCCCCCACGTACGCGGCCAGCAACAACGAGGGCACCCCGATCCCGAAAAAACGCCCGCCATATTCATTCCCCATGACGGATACGATTACCGGACCTTCAATCGGTACGGCGCGCAGCGTGTGCTCGATCGCCGCGTTCCAGGCTTCCGGGGCAAATTGATCCCATAAGGCCCAGAATCCGTCCGGATGCGCTCCCACCAACGTGAAGGGCAACGGTCCCAGCAATTGGCCCAGTGCCTCAATCCCCACCAGGGGAATCCGCTCCCAACGCTCCGGCCGCGCCGCGCAGACCGCGCCCCGCATGCCGTCGGAATCAATTCGGTCAAATGAGAAATACAATGGGAAATATCCGGCAGGGTCCGCGCCCGGATCATACCAACCCCAGCTCATCGCCGATTCCGTGCATCGCGGATCGAACCCGTTCCCCGGAGCCAATCCCTGCTCGATGCCGCCCCGTCCGGAGGCTATCGACCGAATGGTCCCGTTATAGGCGTCCAAGGCATATTGCACAGCGTTCCGATCCGGGGACCAGGCCGCCACGACCATGCCTTCCACAACGGCCAGGGACAGGAACTCCCGGTCGCCGGGTTCTCCATCAACGCGCCAGAACATCCCGCCCGCATGATGATCCACCCTCGTCATATCCTCCAAGCGGCCCCGTTTAAGCATCCACCGGAGTTTTATGCTTTCGGCCCCGACCCAACTTACCCCGATCCAGGCGGGCGCCCCCGTGCGGCCCAGCGCGGGCACATGAGCCATCACCGTCCGGTCCGCCAGCAGTTTATCAATCCAGTACGCCGTTCCGGGTTCACTCCATTCCTGTTGCCACTCGGTCATGTCCAACCCCATCACCCGGAACAAGCTCATGACAATGGGATTTCCAAAGAAGTCGTCCCGGTGCGCCGCCAGGTCGATATGCGTGCTCACAAAAGTCGCATGGGCGGGGATCAAGCGATACATGCGGTTCGGCCGGTAAGGCACATGAAACAGCCAGAGGCATACCAGGCCCGCAAACAAAAGTAGAAGCAGCCAGAAAACAATACGTCTTTTCTTCATGCGGAGAACTAAACCCTGTTTGCCGTTAATTTGCGAACTTTTTTGGCGTGATGCATCGTGATAAACCCGTATAGTATTGCCCGGTAATTCGAGGAACACCGCATGACAAGAAAGAAAAACTGCCGTACATCGCGAAAATCACTGCCCTGCCGGGAATGCGGCGCGGAATGCTGCCGCTATATGGCCATTGAAATCGACACGCCGAAAACCAAGCGGGAATACGATGATATTCGTTGGTACCTGCTGCACGAGGACGTCAACGTATTCATTGATCACGAGAACGCATGGCACGTCGAGCTACGAGCCCGATGCCGCTCCCTCACGGACCATCACCAGTGCCGGGAATACGACACCCGGCCGCAGATCTGCCGGGACCACGGGTGGCCCGTCGGCACATGCGAACACTTTGCCTCGCCCTACAAGGCCCGGTTCAGCCGCCCGGAGGAATATGAACGGTATCTCGACCGCAAGAAAATCGATTGGCGATACAAGCGGCGGCCGAAGCCGGAGGGAAAGTAAGAAGTAAGAAGTGTTCAGTAATCAGTATTCAGTGGGGCGTTACTTCGATCGTGCGATGATGGCGCGGTGTCCGGCATGGTCGACTATTAAGGATATTCCCTCCATTCCTCTTCCATACCGAACACTGAATACTGATTACTAATTACTGAATACTGATCACTGATTACTGAACACTTCCTACCTCTTCCCCTCCTGCCACAGGGTCTCGAGTTCGTCCAGTGTGTAGTCGGTCAGCGCCCGGCCCTGTTCGTGAACATGGTTTTCGATCCGGCGGAAACGTTCGGAGAAACGCGTAACTGCGTCATTCAAAACCTGTTCGGCATGGAGTTTTTCGAAGCGTGCCAGATTGACCACGGTGAACAGCACATCACCCAATTCGTCGCGCACCCGCGCGGGATCTCCGCCGGCCATCGCCTCCTTGAGTTCGGCCACTTCCTCGTCCAGCTTTGCCATGACCTGTTCCGTCTCGCACCAGTCGAAACCAACGCGTGCCGCGCGTTTCTGAACCTCCTCGGCCTTGTGCAAGGCGGGCAGGTGGCGGGGAATGCCTTCGGTTACCGAGCGCGGACCTTCTTCTTTCTCATCCCGCTTGATACGCTCCCAGTTCTTGAGCACTTCCCCGGAACCGGACACCTGTACATCGCCAAATACGTGCGGATGGCGATGCACCAGTTTATCGGCAATGCGGCCGGCCACATCCTCAAACGTGAAGGAGCCTTCCTCCGAACAGATCTGGGATTGAAATACAATCTGCAGGAGCAAATCCCCCAGCTCCTCTTTTAATTTCTCACGGTCCCCGCTCTCCATGGCATCGAGTACTTCATAACTTTCCTCGACCAGATGCGGTCTCAACGTTTCCAGGGATTGTTCACGGTCCCACGGGCACCCTTCCCCGGATCGCAGAATCCGCATGATTTCGAGAAGCCGCTTGACCGGATCGGATTGTTTCGGGGCCTTCATAGGAACACATCATCAGGCATGGTTTACAGGGAAGTGCGGCGCCTGCCGGGAATATTTTCGTCCGGGCCGCCGCCGCGCATTCGCAATATTCCCGGCTTCAAAACGGTCTTTCGAGCGGACACAGCATGTCGAGCAATTCATTCGGATCAAGCTCCGCATCCGAATCCACCACCACGTCCGCGCCGCCGAAATCCTGAAACAGGGTAAATTCATCCGGAATCACCACACAGCGCATGCCGGCGGACAATGCCGATTTGCTTGAAACCATGCTTCCCGCCAGCGCCAGGCACTGTCGGGGGGTGCGGGAAAGGGACTTGGCCATCTTCAGCCAACTATCAGCCCGCGGAAAGACCCGGTCCTGACGCTCAAAATCAAACAACTGCACATTCCATTGATCCAAACCCAACTGCTTCATCAGCGATTCGGCCGTGGAAGGTTTGATGGCGGTCAGCATGGCCAACGGCATGTCTCTCTCCGCCGCGGCCGCCAGTACCGCTTGCAGGGTCGACCTCAACACCGCCTCGCTCGAAGAAAAATACAGCGCCATCCCGCTGTCGATTTCCTCCGCCAGTTTGTTCGCGGAGATCTTCCGGGCGCCCAGAAGCTCCAGTAGATCCGGAAGATAGTGCCGCGGGCTGGTGTTCAGGCAGTGCTTTGAGAAATGATGCGCCGTCACATCAACCTTGTGTTCGCGAAGCAGGCTCTGCAATACCTCGAATTCGGCCTTGCGCGCCTCAATCGCCACCCCCTCCAGTTCAAATAGAAGCGCGTAAGGGGAACCTTGTTCCTCCACGCCGGTTTCCGTTCCTTTAGGATGTTCTTCGACGTCTGACTTTACAACCATATGCTGTTCTCCCGGGTTTCCCCTTATCAAGCGGTTCGCAACTCTAAACATCCGTCGCGGCCAGGTCAAGCATCGGCACGGGAGGCACGCATTGACGGACGCCTCATGTTGACTTATATTGGCTGGTACGATCAGTACCTGTAATTGTCGGCTGATGCAAATGAAAATCCGTTGGCTGCCGTTTCTATCTCTGTGGTTGATGACCGCCACCGTATGGGCGGGGGGCGGCCCCCAGAACGTGCTGGTCGTTGTAAATGAGGCAAGTCCCCACTCGCTCGACCTAGGCAACTACTACCGAGAAATCCGCGGGATTCCCAGCCGCAACCTGTTCCGGATCAACGTAACCACCAACTACACGATCAACACAACCGTGTTCAGCAACCAGGTCCGCAATCCCATCCTGAACTACATCGACGCGGCCGGTCTCGGCAGTCAGATCGACTATATCGTATTTTCGCGCGACATCCCTTCCCGGGTTCAGCTCGGAAGCGGGGGCACCAATATGAATGCCCTCACTTCAGCCATGTTCTATGACTACAAATTTTCGCCGCCGGCCTGGCCGCAACCCCCGCATTCCTGCAATCTCGGAGTGGATACCGAAAGCGATTACTTTGAAACGGAAATCGCGTTCACCCATTCCGGATGGCCCAGCGACGGCCGCTACTATATCACCACCATGCTCACGGCCTGGAACGATGACGACAACCGGCGATTGATTGATCGAAGTGCGTCGGCCGATCAGACCGCGCCCCAGGCCAACATCTTCTACATGTTCACCAGCAGCACCGCGCGCAATGTCCGATGGCCGCAATTCGACCGGTCGGCCTTTCTCTCCCTTTTCCTCGACCCGTCCGTCACCAGTCATATTCTCAGGGCCAACACCCTCTCCGGACAGACCAACATCATGGGATACCTGACCGGCTTGAGCAGCGTCAACGACCTGGCGGATAATCATTACGCGCCCGGCGCCCTGGCCGATCACATGACCTCCTTCGGGGGACGGCTGTTCGATTCCGCTCAAATGTCCATTCTCGACTGGGTTTCCGCCGGGGCATCGGGTTCGTACGGCACCGTGACGGAACCGTGTGCGTTCACCAACAAGTTTCCACAGGCCCGCGTGCATTTCTGGTACGCGCGCGGATTCAATCTCGGGGAAAGCTATTATATGTCCCTGCGGAACCCTTACCAGGGCGTCGTGATCGGCGATCCACTTACCGCACCGTACGCCGTGCCGCCCGGCATCGCCGTCTACGGCTTGGAACCCGGCGAGGTGCTTGAGGGCCTGGTGAATATCGCGTTTACGGCCACGGCCTCGCGCGTGGATCGAACCGTGGACCGGATCGATCTTTTCATTGACGATCTGTTGGTAACCACGCTGACCAATATCGCGCTCCGGGCGGGAGACGAGATCTTTGCTGAAATCAACGGGGAAAAACGCGCGTACGAAATTCAGCCGGGCGATACCCTCGCCGACGCGGCACAAGGCCTCGCCGAGGCCATCAATGCGTCGGTTGCCCCGCCGCCCCTCTTCACACCGGTTACCGCGTACGCCCATTCGGACCGGATCGAATTGACTCAAACCGCGTTGGGCGAAGCGGGCGCGCATATCACCTATACCGCAGGAACCACCTCGTCTCCGGGGCCTCCGGTCCTGTTCGCCCATACGCCCGGAACCAACCTGATGGAAACACCGTTTCCCGCGCGACAGATGATCTCGGCCACCGGCACGCTACAGGAGGACGACGTGTTCCGGCTTGTGGTGACCCGCCTGGACCACGTGGTGGTCAGCAACACCGTTACGGCTTCATCGGAAACCAGCCTGTCCGACATGATGACGGCCCTGCGCAACCAGGTGAACGCCGATTCCGGCCTACAGGGTGTTACGGGCGTGGAGGTGTTCAATGTGCGCACCGTCGGAAACACGGTCGAAGCGTGGGTGGGTTCGCGCACCAACACGTGGGAAGGTTACCACGTGGAGATCCATTTTGAGGCCATTGGAACGGAAGTAACCGGCGCCTACGAGGGGAAGCTGACCGGGAACGAAGACGTCATCGGCGCGCGCGGCATGATCTTCCTGAGCCGGGGCGCGGATGAAGTGTCGGCCGGCTACACATTGGATACGGCCGGTCTCGCGGATGGACCGCATACCCTGCGCGCGGTCGCCTATGAGGGGTCTTCCCTGGAAACACAGGGCCACGCCGTGATCCCGTTTATCGTCAGCAACGTCAACGGTTCCTGCGTCATTGAGAACCCGGCGCCTCCGGCCATGTTCAAGGCCGGTACGATCGTTACCGCCGAAGTCACCGCGACGCTTTCGCCCGGCGCGATTACCTCCGTCGCTTTTTCCGCCAATGGATGGCTGGTGGACGTATCGGAAAGCGAACCGCATGAATTCATCTGGGATACTTCGACCAGCGGCGCCGGTGTGATTGAGTTACAGGCCGTTGCCTTCGGTGACGGCGGGGAACGGCTGAACAGCGAGATCGTCCGGATCCGGGTATATACGGACACCGATGACGACGGCATCCCGGACTGGTGGGAATACGTTCATTTCGGCTCTTCCACCGGCGCCGTGGCCGATGCCGATGCGGACGGTGACGGAACGACAAATCTGGCGGAATATATCGCCGATACCGACCCGACCGATGCGGACAGCTTCTTCCATATCTTCAATCCGGTTCGATCCGGCACGGAACTGGACGCTTTTTCCTTCGTGTCCAGCACGGGCCGCCTGTACCAGGTTCTATACCGGGACGCCAAACTGACGGAAGAAGGCGAATGGATTGCGGCGGGCGGCGAATTTCAGGGTGGTGACACCCTCACGCAATGGCCGACCTCGAATGCGCCTCCGGCCACGAATGATTTCCGCTACTATCGTGTGCGCGTACGGGTCCCGTAGAAGAGACGGCGATAACAGGAATACCCGTCCTGCGGGCCCGCTTACCAATCCCGGGCAAACAGGACGACCCCTTGTTTTCCAAGGTCACCCAGCACCTGCCGAACGGACCGTCCCATGCCGGGCAGGACGAGATCGGGCCGGACATCCGCAAGCGGTTGCACGACAAAGCATCGCTCCGCCCATCGCGGATGCGGAACCACCAAACCACCGCTGTCAATGCATTGATCGTCGATATATAGAATATCAACGTCAATCGGGCGCGGCGCATTGCGGTCGGCCCCGCGCAGGCGCCCCATGTCGTATTCGAGTTCGCGCAAATTTGCCAACCACCGTTCGGGGAGGCGGGCGCTTTCCATCACGAGCACGGCATTCAGAAATTTCAAATCCCGGAATTCGTCCCGTACGCCCACGGGCTCGGTTTCGTAGAGGGGGGACTGCGCCACGAATCGCACATCGGACGCGGACAGAATGCGATCCCGGGCCGCTTTCATATGCGCCAGGCGATCCCCTTGATTGCTACCCAAACTCAATCCGACTTCCATGACACCCCCGGATAATAACCATGGATGGGCGGAAGAGATTTCATCCATGGAGGGCGAAGCTCCTGCTGAGCCGCGACCATGGCGAGGAGTATGGGTTGATTCCGGCTCGGCCGGAGCCTCGCCCTCCATCCCGGATACACGCGTGTTGGGGGAATTGTCCGAATCTACACCCCCAACACGTCCCGCATGGAATACATTCCCGCCGGACGTCCCTTGACCCAGGCGGCGGCGCGCAGGGCGCCGATGGCGAACGTGTCGCGGCTGGTCGCCCGGTGGGACAATTCGATCGATTCCCCCTCCGCGGCAAAAAGCACCGTATGATCGCCCACAAAATCACCGGCGCGTATGGCATGAAATCCTATCTGACCCAACTCCCTTTCGCTCTCCGATATCCCTTCACGCCCGTGAACCGCGGCATTCCGAAGATTCAAACCCAGCCCTTCCGCGGCCATCTCCCCAAGGCGCAGGGCGGTCCCGCTCGGCGCATCCTTCTTGCGCCGGTGATGACGTTCCACAATCTCCACGTCATATCCCCGATCCTTCAGGGCCCGGGCCGCTTCCGCCACCAGCGAGAACAAGAGGTTCACGCCCAGGCTCATATTGGGGGCCATGACCATGGGCACCGCTTCCGCGGCGTTTGCCAGCGCCTTCTTTTCTTCCTCCGTGAACCCGGTTGTTCCGGTTACCAGGGCCCGGCCCCATTTCGCGGCGCGCACCGCATGGTCCGCGGTTGCGGTGTGAAAACTGAAATCAATCAAAACATCCGCCTGGGACGCCACCGCTTCCAATTCGGACGAAATCAACACGCCCGCTTCCGGCAGGCCGGCGGCCAGACCGACATCCTTCCCGTACTCCGGGCACTCCGGCACATCCACCGCGCCCACCAGACGCAGATCCGGCACCACGCCCGAAAGCACACACCGGGTAATGGCCTTTCCCATGCGCCCTCCGGCGCCGATGATGACGAGATTATTCATGATATTTCCAGTATTTGGTTAAGCTCCCCGGCCGATTTTTCACCGTCAATGCGGTACAAGCGTCCCGGCGGTCGCGGCGCGACCGCCCTACCTACCCAAGGTGATTCGGGACGGGTGGAGCGGGGCCGCCGGACCCGCCGTTCATCACCATACACGTCCGGATCATACGTTCACGGCGCATACAGCGCCCGATGCCCGACCGCGCTAAATCAATCCCATCTCCTTTAACATCTCCCGCAACGCATCCTTCTTCGCCTCATCCATGGAACACAGCGGGAGCCGGTACACCTCTTCGACCCGGCCCATCATGGCCAGCGCCGCCTTGACCGGAATGGGATTGGTATCCACGAACAGCGCGTTGAAGAGCCCGTACCATTTCCGATGGCACGCCCGGGCCTCATCCCATTTTCCGTCCAGCGCGGCATGAACCATCGCCGCAATCTCCCGGGGGATGACATTGCTGGCGACGCTGATGACGCCAATCGCGCCCACCGCCATCATCGGCACGGTCAACGGATCATCGCCCGACAACACCTCGATATCGCAGGCATGCACATACCGACTCACCCGGTCCACGTCGCCGGCCGCTTCCTTAATCGCCACAACGTGTTCATGACCGGCCAGCTCCACGACCGTCTCCAAGGCAATCTCGCGCGAGGTCCGACCCGGAATATTATAGAGCACCACGGGCAAACCGACATCCGCCACCGCGGAGAAATGTTGAATCAATCCCTTCTGGTTCGGCTTGTTGTAATAGGGTGTCACCTGCAGGGTCCCGTCGGCGCCCGCTTCGCGCGCATGCGCCGTCAGCTCCAGGGCTTCCGCCGTGGAATTCCCGCCGGTTCCGGCGATCACCTTGATCCGGCCGGCCGCCGCTTTAACGGCATATTCAATAACGCGGTGATGTTCGCGGACGTCCAGCGTGGGCGATTCCCCCGTCGTCCCGACCGGCACGATCCCGTCCACACCACCCTCGACCTGGAATTCGATCAGCTCGCCAAAACGGTCATAATCCACCGAGCCGTCCTTCGCGAACGGGGTGACCATGGCTGTGTAGCAACCTTTGAACATGTTGAGATTCCCTCCTGATGCGCGTTACGTGTTACGGGATCCGCGATAATGCCGGTTATGACCACGTTCAGAATAACACCCCGCATCCCGTATCTCGCATCCCGTATCCCGTATCCCGTTATTACTCCCACTTCTTCAGCGCTTTGTCCATTCCGGAATCGATTCGCCCCGTATCATATCCTCGGGCGTTTCCCGTTCCCGCACCACACGCACTTCGGAGCCGTCGACCATGATTTCCGCCGCGCGGGCACGACTGTTATAATTGGAGGACATGACAAACCCATAGGCGCCCGCCCCCATCACGGCCAGCAGATCACCCTGCTCAACCGCCGGCAGATCACGATCGACCGCCAGGAAATCGCCGGATTCGCATACCGGCCCGACCACGTCGCCGAACAGGGTCCCACCCGTCTCGCGCACGGGCACGATCTCATGATGCGCCTCATACAGGGCGGGGCGAATCAGGTCATTCATACCGGCATCCACAATGATGAATTTCTTCAGGGAATTCTCCTTCACGTACTGGACCCGGGCGACCAGGATCCCCGCATGGCCGGTTAGAAAGCGGCCCGGTTCTAGGGCCACGGCCAGATCGAGCCCATTCAGGACCGGGAAAATCGCCATGGCTAAATCGCGGGGATTCAACCCCTGCTCATCGGGTCGATACGGAATCCCCATCCCTCCGCCAATATCGAGATGGCGGAAGGTTTCATACCGTCCCTTCAGTTCTTCGCACAAGGGACGGACTTTTTCCAGCGCCTCAACGTAGGGCTGCGGGGTCATGATGGGCGAGCCCAAATGCATGTGCAAACCCGCGATTTCGATGGCGGGCAGCCGGTCGGCCCGTTCGTACGCTTTTACCGCTCGGTCCACATCAACGCCGAATTTGTTTTCCGCCTTGCCGGTCATCGTGTACCGGTGCGTGTTCGGGTCCACGTCGGGATTCACCCGGACGGCTATGCGGCCGACCGCCCCGAGTGCCTCGGCTCGTTGCGAAATGCGTTCCAGTTCCGGTTCGGATTCCACCGTAAAGAAACGGATGTTTTCCCGCAGGGCGTAATCGATTTCCTCCTCCGTCTTGCCGACACCGGCGAAGACGATCCGGGATGCTTCCACGCCGGCCCGCCGCGCCCGGAACAATTCGCCGCCGGACACCACATCCGCACCCGCGCCCTCATCCGCCAAGGCGCGGATCACCGCAAGATTGGAATTGGATTTGACCGCAAAAAAGATTTCCGGATTGATCGCGCGCAACGCGGAAACCAACGCATGGTATTGCCGCCGCAAATGCGAGCGGCTGTAGAGATAGAGCGGCGTGCCGTACTGTTCCGCCAACGCGCGTACCGGCACGTCTTCAGCGTAGAGTTCGCCGTTTTGATAGGGAAATTCCTGTATGTGTAAAGATGACAACATAATCCCTTCGAAGATTGGGAGTGATGGAGTACTGGAGTGAAGGAGTGCTGTAGGAACTTCGTTCGGATCAGCCTCCCGCCATTACTTCATTCCTCCATTCCTCCAATACTCCAGTACTCCAGCACTCCATCACTCCATTTTCTTTCCCGCCGCCCTGATCCGCAATCGCAGGGCATTGAGCTTGATGAACCCTTCCGCGTCCTTTTGATTATACGCGTCACCGGCTTCGAACGTCGAAATCTCCGGATCGTACAACGACCGATCCGCTTTCCGGCCGACGACCGTACAACTGCCCTTGAACAGTTTCACCCGCGCCGTCCCCGTCACCGCCGAAGCCGCCTCGTCCATCGCCTTCTGCAGCATCTCGCGTTCCGGCGCGTACCAGAACCCGTCGTACACCAGCTTCGCATATTGCGGCACCAGCGAATTCCGCAGGTGCATCACTTCCCGGTCCATCGTGAGCTGTTCCACCGCCTCCCGCGCCCGGTGCAGGATCGTCCCGCCCGGCGTTTCGTACACCCCCCGGCTCTTCATGCCGACAAAACGGTTCTCGACCAGGTCGATCCGGCCCACTCCGTGCCGACCCCCAAGCCGGTTCAGCGTCTGCATGACTTCCAGCGGGTCCATTTGCTTCCCGTTTACAGCCACGGCATCGCCCGCCTTAAAGTCGAGGGTCACCTCCTCGGCTTCGTCCGGCGCATCCTCGGGTGCCGCCGTCAGTTTAAACATGTCCTTCGGCGGTTCGGCCCAGGGATCCTCCAGGATGCCGCCCTCATAGCTGATATGCAACAGGTTGCGATCCATGCTGTACGGTTTTTCCGTTGTTACCGGCACGGGTATGTCGTGCTGTTTCGCGTAGTTGATCAGGTCCGTCCGCGAGTTGAACGACCATTCGCGCCAAGGCGCGATAATCCGGATATCGGGTTCCAGCGCATAGGCCGTCACCTCGAACCGGACCTGGTCGTTCCCCTTGCCCGTGGCGCCGTGGCTGATGGCTTCCGCCCGGTTTTTCCGCGCAATCTCGACCATGCGCTTGGCAATCAGGGGCCGAGCAATCGAGGTGCCGAGCAGGTAGCCCGATTCGTACACCGCACCCGCCCGGATCATGGGAAACACGAAATCCCGAGCGAATTCCTCGCGCAAGTCGTCGATATAGACCTTGACCGCGCCGGATTTCTTCGCCTTCTCGTCCAATCCGCTCAGTTCCTCTTCCTGCCCAAGATCGGCCGCAAACGCGATGACGTCCGCCTTGTACTCATCCATCAGCCACTGGATAATGACCGACGTGTCCAATCCGCCTGAATAAGCCAACACTACCTTCATATCTTTATCCTTCTTCAGCTATATATCCTTTCGTAATCCGTAGTCGTCGCCGTAGTCGTAAACCGATTCTTATGTTCTGTTTCCTGTTTCGTCTCATTACGGGCACCCCAGGCATGGAGCATTGAGATGACCCTGACCTGCATGGCCTTACCCTCGGCAACACGGGATACCGAGATCTCCTTCCTGGCAACCGACAAGTCGAGTAGTAGTAGCGTCTGACAGGCATGGTTCCGCGCCATATTCATAAACCGGTTTTGATCGGCAATACTCGCCCTACCATGGCCTTCGGCCACATTCAGCACGGTGCCCGTGGTGCTTGCGTCGAATTTCCGTTCGACTCTTGCCTTCGGCTCCAGTTCTTCCAGCAATTCGTGTGTCCATCGTACCCCGTCGAGGGCCACCTGATACAAGTCCAACTCTGCAAACGGGAACCGGGCGCCGCCGTAGACCTCGGACACCTCCCTCAAACGGTTGCCTCCCACTCGCTTCAACCCCAGCAACATCCCCCGTATTCGCCAAAGCTTGCCCAATGCGTCCGTATGCGCGCGCGATTCAACCACTCCCCGGGCTAAGCACACATCCAGCGAAGCAGCGCATTCATGCGTAGAGGCCATCGAAACGTCCAGGTAGGACGCCCGCTGCGGCGATCCAAAGGGCAACCTGTTCGCATGCATGAAATTGACCCCGATGCTCTCTATGGCTCTGTCCAGATGGTCAAGGGCCACGATCGGCGCCGCCGCGCATGATACGATATCTCCGCATAAACTCGCGGCATCGAGATACACCTTGTAGATGTCAAGTCGCTCGTGAGACAACTCTGCTTGCACGTTACACCTCGCTGCGTGATCCATTTCGGTTGACGACTACGGCGACGACAACGGTAGACGATTTAGAATTTATCCTTTCGTAATCCGTAGTCGTCGCCGTAGTCGTCAACCGAACGGCCCTGCTTTCATACTGTTTATAAAATCCTGATCGCACCCCTGTCACTCCGCAGCCAGCAGGGCGCTCTTCCAAGTAGCCCATTCGCACTCTCATCGTGCATTGTCACCGCACCGGCTCGTAAATCAATATCTTTATACAAAACCCTGTCTCTTCTTAATGCCTCATGATATACTGCTTGGTCGGGAGATAGATCATGACCGGTAAGGAATTTCTAAATTCGGTGGGCGGGGGAGAGGTGGATATCCTCAAGACCTTGCTCGACATTTTACACGAAACCGAAACCCCCTACTGCGTAATCGGTGGTTTGGCCGTGAATGCCTATGCCGAGCCGGTGGTCAGTCTTGACCTCGACCTGGTCGTCGTGTCTGAAAATATCCCCCGAATCATTGAAGCGGCCTCGTCCCGGGGATTTTCCGTGGAGCATTTTGAACACAGCGTGAATTTGTCCATGTCCGGTTCGGATCTCCGCGTGCAACTCCAGACCGATCCGCGTTACCAACCTTTTCCCGCCCGGGCCTGCAAACAACCGGTGTTGGGTTATGAGTTGTATGTGGCTTCGCTTCACGACGTCCTTCAAGGGAAAATCTGGGCGTATTCGGACCAAACTCGACGCAGGAGCAAGCGACAAAAAGATCTCGCGGACATCCTGAGGCTGGTCGAAACCCATCCCGAACTGACAACCAAACTGCCCCCGGAGTTGCGCACGGAAACGGAATAGAAAGGATAAGCCATGTTTTCACGAGCGTGTGTATACGGATTGCGGGCGATCATTTATGTGGCCGCCCACGGGGAGGATCGTCCCTATGTGCCGATCCGGGAAATTTCTGAGCGGCTCAATATTTCCTTTCATTTTCTAACCAAGATCATTCAGCAATTGACCGAGGGCGGGCTGATGAAATCCTGGAGAGGCCCGGCCGGAGGGGTGGGCCTGGCCCGTCCCGCGGCGAGGATCAGCATGCTGGATGTGATTGTGGTATTGGACGGAAATGATTTGTTCGATTCCTGCCTGCTCGGGCTTCCGGCTTGCGGTGAGCAAACACCTTGTCCGGTGCACAAGCAGTGGGCCGTGCAAAGGCGCCGCCTCAAGAAGCTCTTCAAAGAGGCCCGCCTGTCGCGCGTGGCCGATCAGATCAAATCGAATAATTTGCGCCTGTCCGACATACCGGGAAAACAGCGCTGATGGGCTTATCCGGCGGGAGGCCTCCCGCCGGATAAGCTAGTTTCTTGAATAATGGAGGGACGCGCTTCCGCGCGTCCGGGTCACGCGGAAGCGTGCCCCTCCATCTTCGGGAGGGTCGGCGGACTCGCCGACCGCGACCCACCCACACGGCATGATGGGGCATCGATCCGACAGTAGATGTTCCTTCCGCTTAAAGAACTACGGTCGAACTTGCGCTAGGATGCGTGCAGGGTTTTATCCCACTCCGCACACGCTTTTCCCACAAGGCGGGCGGCCTTGCGGACTTCGGCGGCCTTTACGTTGAGGGGCGGAAGAAACCGGAGCACGTTTTCCGACGTGGCCAGCCCAAGCAGTCCCTTTTCCTGCAAAAGGGTTTCCAAAGGCTTGGCCGGCCGGTCCAGGACCATGCCGATCATCAACCCGGCGCCCCGAACCTCGCGGATAAAATCGTGTTTCCGGGCCGTTTTTTCGAGAAGTTCCCGGAACAGGTCGCCCATGTCCGAAGCGTTTTCCAGAAGCCCTTCCTCTTCGATCACCTCGATCACGGCGCATGCCGCCGCGCAGGCCAGCGGGGTTCCGCCAAACGTGGTGGCGTGCCGGCCCGGCTGAAACACATCCGCCAGTTTCCGGTTGCTCACGATGGCCCCAATGGGAAACCCGCCGCCCAATCCTTTTGCCAGTGAAATGGCATCGGGCTCCATGTCATAAAGCTGATAGCCGAACCATGTTCCCGTCCGGCCCATGCCGCACTGTACCTCGTCGCAAAACAGCAACAAATCCTTTTCATCGCAGAGCGCGCGCAATCCGGACATGAAGGCCCCGGTTGCGGGCCGCACGCCGCCCTCCCCCTGCACCGCCTCCACCAGCACGGCTACGGTCTTGTCCGTGACGGCCGCCCGGACGGAATCCAGGTCGTTGTAATCGGCGTATACGAAACCGGCGGGCAACGGTTCAAACCCGTCTTGCACCTTGGCTTGACCGGTCGCCGTCAGCGTAGCCAGCGTCCGCCCGTGAAAGGAGTTCCGAAAGGTGATGATTTCGTACCGGCCGCTCTCGTGTCCCCACAACCGGGCCAGCTTGATCAGCGCCTCATTGGCCTCCGCGCCCGAATTACAGAAGAAGCACTTCCCGCCCAGGGACCGCGCCGCCAACTCCTTGGCGAGCCGGGGTTGATGTTCGTTGAAGTACAGGTTGGATACATGCATGAGCGTTCCCGCCTGGGCCCGTATGGCCCGTACCACCCGGGGATGACAATGCCCGACGTTCACCACGGATATGCCGGACAGGAAATCCAGGTACCCGTTTCCATCCGCGTCCCACACTTTTGATCCCTTGCCCCGGACCAACGCCAAGCCGGGCGCATACGTCGGCATGACGTAGTCCTGATGGAGATTCCTGATTTCATCAGCCCGGCTCATGCGCACCTCTTTATTTTTGTATTGTACCCGGGATTCGTCGTCATCGCTCACGGTCACAACTCTTGCACGATCTCCGTGCCGACGCCCTTGTCCGTGAACAGCTCGAGCAGCAACGAATGCGGCATGGCCGCATCGATGATGTGCGTTTTGCGCACCCCTTCCTTGAGCGCTTTGACCGCGCCCGAAATCTTCGGCAACATCCCGCCGTCAATCACCTTTCGATGAATCAGCGATTCCACCTCCTGGACCTTGACCGTGGAAATACGCGACTCCGGATCCGAAGGATCGGCCAACAGGCCCGGCACGTCCGAAAGAAACACCAGTTTCCGCGCCTTCAAGGCCCGCGCCAGCGCCGCGGCGGCATCGTCCGCGTTCACATTATAAATCTTCCGGTCCTCCCCACGACCCAGCGGGGTGACCACCGGCGTGATCCCGGCGCGGAGAAACGCGTCCAGGGGCGTGGTATCCACTTCCGTCACATCACCGACATACCCCCAATCCCGTTCCTTGCCGGTTTTTTCGTCCTTCTCGGTATGCCGAACCACCCGAAGAAGATCATCGCCATGCATTCCGCGCGCCTTGCATTCAAACGTCTGCAGGACGGATACAAGCCGGGGGTTCACTTCGTGGTTCAACACATGTTCCACCAGTCCGATCGCCGCCTCGTCCGTCACTCGAAGCCCGTTCAAAAAAGCGGGTTTCAACCCCCGTTCCTTCATCTTCCGCGATATCGCCTTGCCGCCGCCGTGGACGATCACCGGCCGCAACCCCACGCATTCCATGAAAGCCACATCCTTCAGGATATTGCTCACACCCGTCTCATCATCCATGATGCTGCCGCCGAATTTGACCACCACGGTTTCCCCACGGAACCGCTGGATATAAGGCAACGCCTCAATCAGAACGGCGGCCTTTTCGATGACATTCTGCATGGTCTTGTTTTGAATCCTGGCCATAACATTCACTTTACGTTGATCCGCACGTATTCCTCCGTGATTTCACAGGTATAGATCACCGCCGCCCCCTCGCCGAGATCCAGGTCCACGGTAATGGTGAATTCATCCCCCGCAATCACGGATTTCAGATCTTCGATATCCGCTCCCGCGGCGACCCCGTTTCGGGTAGCCTGGATTTCCCCGAAAAAGATATCCACCTTCTCCGGATCGACCCGCGCGCCGGAATAACCGACGGCGTCCATGATCCGCCCCCAATTGGGTCGCTTCCCCGCCCAGGAGGTTTTCACCAGGAACGAGTTCGCGATCGCCCGGGCAGCCCGGTCCGCATCCCGGTCGTCCGCGGCGCCGCGCACCTGCACCGTGATAATCTTCGTGGCGCCCTCGCCGTCGCCCACAATAGCCAGGGCCAGTTCCAGGGCGATCCCGTGGAGCGCCGCCGTAAACTTCGCCCAGTCAGGATGCTTCCTGTTCAAGGGCCTGTTGCCCGCCGCGCCGTTGGCCATGAAAAGGACCGTGTCGTTTGTGCTTTCGTCGCCGTCCACCGTGATCCGGTTGAAACTCTGATCAACCGCCTCTTTCAAGGCCGTTTGCAGGGCTTTCCGCTCCACGGCCGCGTCGGTCATCAGAAAACACAGCATCGTGGCCATGTTCGGTTCGATCATGCCGGATCCTTTGGCAAGGCCGGAAATCGTAACGGGCTTTCCGTCAATACGCAGCCGGACGGTCCGGTATTTGGGCCGCACATCCGTCGTCATGATAGCCTCGGCGGCATTCCTTCCGCCCCGTTCGGACAATTCGCCCAGCAACTTCTCCACGCCCCGCTCGATCACGTCCATGGGAAGTCTCACGCCGATATGACCGGTCGAACAGACGAATACCGTTTCCGCCTTGACGCCCAATCCTTTCGCGGCAAAGCCGGCCATCTTCTTCGCGTCCGCCATGCCCGCCTTGCCCGTGCAGGCATTCGCGTTTCCGCTGTTGACGATGACCGCGCAGGCCGTACCGCCCCGCACCCGCTCCCGGCACAGATGGACCGGCGCGGCCGCGACCCGGTTGGACGTAAACACGCCCGCCACCGTGGCCGGCAAATCCGAAACGAGCAGGGCCATATCCTTGGCTGTCCGCCTCTTGATACCCGCCCGAACGCCCGCCGCCTTGAATCCGGCCGGCAATACGTTGTCATCCCGTACAGTAGATTTCATGTTCGTCCGCAACCGTTTATCGCCATTACGCTCAAATCAGATCAATCGGCTCCCCAATTCTTACCCCCGACACCCGACACCTGATACGCGACACGAAAGACCTTCTTCTCACACAAAAAAACGACCCCGAACGCTAAACACATTCGGGGTCGACAAGCAATAAGAAATACCCGTATCAGCGCTTGGAGAACTGGAATCGCTTGCGCGCCCCTGGTTGTCCGGCTTTCTTGCGCTCCTTCATACGCGAATCGCGGGTCAGGCAACCCGCCTCCTTGAGGGCGGCCTTGAGATCGGGATCGGCTTCCACCAAGGCCCGGGAAATACCGTGCCGGAGGGCGCCCGCCTGGCTGGCCAGGCCGCCGCCATGCACGTTGGCCAGCACATCATATCGTTTAACGGCATCGGCCACTTGAAACGGCTGCTGGATATACCGGGTCAGGGCCTCGCTGTTGAAATAACGATCCACGTCCCGGCCGTTTATGATCATCTTCCCCACACCCAGCGCCAGGCGCACCCGCGCCACCGCGGTCTTTCGCCGGCCGGTCGCCATGTATTCAGCAATTTTTGTCTGTACGGCCATGTCCTGTTTTCCTATCCCCGTTGAACGGGTTCCGGATGCTGCGCCTCGTGAGGATGCTCCGACCCCGCATACACACGCAGACGCCGAATCATCTGACGGCCCTGCTTGTTCTTGGGCAGCATACCACCCACCGCCTGCATGATCAATCGGGTGGGATTCTTTTCACGAATCAGCGCCGCGGAGAATTCCCTCAGCCCACTCGGATACCCGGTGTAATGCTTGTATATTTTCTGCGCTTCCTTGGAACCCGTCAGTTTCGCCTTCGCGGCGTTGATCACGACAACAAAATCGCCCTGGTCGATATGCGGCGCAAACGTAACCTTGTCCTTGCCCCGCAATAACCGCGCAACACGCACCGCCACCCGGCCGACAGGTTGATCCGCGGCATCCACCAGATGCCACGACCGGGTAATCTCGTTCTCTTTGACCAATGTGGTTTTCATGTTCAAATACGCCCTTTTCGGGGGATGAGGGGCGAAACATAGCCAAGGAGGGGGGCCCTGTCAACCCCGCTTTATAAAATACACAAAATAAGAGATTACGAAGCACACAAACATAATCACCAGCAGGATAAACCCCACCTCGGCCAGGCCTATGCCCGGACCGGCGGTCCGGCGGGCCACCAATATGAGCACCAACCCCGCAATCCCGGACACATAAGCCACCAGGCGTACTATGGAATAAAGGGTTTTTAACATCGCCCCTACAAGCTCCCCACGAATTGCGCCGTCGGAAAATGCCGGCCCGGACACTGCGTGGGCCGGGGATTAACCTGTTGATGTGTTCGCACACCATCGATCCCGATGTCCGTTCGGCTTTGCAGGTATTGCACCAGCGCGCGCAGGCTTTCCATCTGCCTCGGCGTGGGCCGATCCACTTCGAAATTGCCGATCAAACAGATCCCGATGCTGTATTGATTCTGCGCCGCGCTGCGGAGATGCCCCCCGTCAAGTTGCCGGCGCCAGCGATGCGTGATGCCGATCTCCCCGTCCCGCATGCCGCCGCGCCCGTTGCCGATGACGAAATGATACGCCAGGCCGTTCTGCATCCGGCGCTGTTCGCGATGGTACCGGTCCATGTCCTTCATGTTGCCCCGGTTCACGCCGCTGTGATGAAGCACAATCACCCGCCATCCCGGCCGGACCCGAATCCGGTCCAGCGCACGCCGCACATCCGGCGGCAACGGCGTATGCCGCAGGGCCGCCCGCGCGGGCACCTGGATAATCTGACCCGCGCGCAGTTGATCGGGATCGCCGATGTCGTTGTATTCCGCAAGTTCCCCGGTCGTCATCCCATGGCGGCGCGCAATCACGCTCAGCGATTCGCCGCGGCGAACCTCGTAGGGAACCGGCGCGTCCGGACCGGGCGGAATCCGCAGAACCTGTCCGACGCGCAGCCGGTCCGGATGGGCCAGGTTGTTGTACCGCTGAATCAGATCCGCGCTGACCCCCTCCCGCTGGGCAATGCCGCTCAAGGTGTCGCCGGCCTGAACCGTGTACTCCAAATTCGCCGCGTAAACCTGGTGGCTCATGAAGCCCGCCAGAAGCCATACCCCCAAAAGCCCTCCCATAATCCGGACTCGTTTGAGAATACGCGTCCCATAGCCGTCGCTGACCTGTCGCGCCGTAGCGCAGGCGAAGCCCGCGCGAAGGCGGATAAGCGGTGACCGGCCCTCCCGATCGCTCCGCCGCGCCGGAACAGGCGCGGCTACAAGAGTCTGGGAAAAAATAATGATGCTCATGATCCGCAAAAAACCGTACAATACTTCCATGTGTTGCTACAATACCGGTTAGTTGATCAATTATAAATAGTTTTGGAGGCACGGCATGAGCTCATTACTGATTAAGAACGGCGTGGTGGTCACCCTCAACCATGATGACGACATGATCGCCGGAGGCAGCGTGTATATCGAAGACGATACCATCGTCGACGCCGGTGTTTTCCCCGATGACCAGTACCCGGCCGACCGCGAGATCGATGCCGGCGGAAACCTGGTCATGCCCGGCCTGATCAATGCACATCACCACCTCTATTCCACCTTTGCCCGGGGATTCACCCCGCCGGGCGAACCGGCGCGCAACTTCAAGGAGATCCTCGAACGGTTGTGGTGGAAACTGGATCGCGCCCTGGACCCGGAAGACGTGTATTACTCGGCGCTCATCGCGGTCATGTACGCCGCCCGCGCCGGCTGCACCACCATCATCGACCACCACGCATCACCGTCCTGTGCCGACGGGAGCCTGGATCTTGTCGAAAAGGCCTTTCGAGAGGTCGGGTTAAACGGGTGCCTGTGCTACGAGGTTTCAGACCGCAACGAACAGGGGCACGGCATTGAAGAAAACGAACGGTTCATCCGGAAATGCCGGGAAACGGACGACGACCAAATCACCGCGCTGTTCGGCCTGCATGCGCTCATGACCCTGAGCACCCCGACCCTGGAGCGCTGTTCCGAAATCGGTCATGAGCTGGATACCGGTTTTCACGCCCACGTGGCGGAGGCGGAAATCGATGTGGATATCGCCTACGAAAAATACCAGCGGCGCGTCATGGATCGCTTCAACGATTTCGGCATCCCGGGTCCCCAGACCATCTTCGCGCACGGCATCCACTTTGGAGCGCGTGAAATGGACCTGCTCAAAACCACGGATTCCATCCTGGTCAACAACCCCGAATCCAACATGAACAACGGGCTCGGGATAACCCCCATCCTTGAACTGCTGCAACGGGGGGTTCCCGTGGGGCTCGGCACCGACGGAATGTCCTCGCACATGATCTCCCAGGCGCGCGCGCTCTACCTGCTTCAACGCGCATACCGGCGCGATCCCCGCGTAGCCTTCGTCGAAGCGGCGGAAATCCTGCTCAAGAACAATCGGGAAATCTGCAACCGGATCTTCAAAAAACCACGCGGCACCCTGACGCCCGGCGCACTGGCCGATGTCATCATTCCCGATTATGTGCCCTTTACACCCCTCAACAAGGACACCTTTTACGGGCACCTGCTCTACGGGCTGAGCTTCGCCCGCGTCGGCACCACCATCGCGCGCGGCAGAATCATCGTCGAAAACGGCCGCATGACCGGCATCGACGAAGAAGCCGTCCGCGCCCACTGCGTGGAGCGCGCAAAAGGCGTCTGGAGCCGGATCCAGTAAAACTCGTATTCAGGGCACATGCTCTCACCCCGATCGTTCCGGGAGACGTTGCCGGTGAAAGAGTGGGTTGCGAACGCCGGGGTCCGACGATCAGCCCCCACGCCTTTTCCTTGACCCTGCGCTCGCTCCCGGCCTAGAGTTATGGTTGATCACATATGCCGCAGTACCGATTGGGATAATAAGATGAGTCATTATCTTATCCGCGATATTCACACACTGGTCACCATGGTTGACGGTGAACCGGACCTGCGCGGGGCTCATCTCCTGATTGAAGACGGACGGATTTCCGAAATCATCCCCGCCGATCAATCCGATCGGCTCAATACACGGCTCAAACAGGAAAACCTCGAAATCATCGACGGATCCCATTGCGTCGTCTATCCGGGTTTCATTAATACGCATCACCACCTGTACCAAACGCTGACCCGCAATATTCCCCGGGTTCAGAACGCCAAATTGTTTGACTGGCTGATCGGCCTCTACGAAGTCTGGCGCGAATTGCGCGAGGAAGCGGTGGAAGTCAGCACGCAGGTGGGCGTCGGGGAGTTGTTGCTGTACGGCTGTACGACGACGACCGATCATTTTTACGTCTTTCCGAACAAAGCCTCGGCCGAACTGCTCGACGTGGAAATCGAGACGGCCCGGAAAATGGGCGTCCGCTTTCATCCTACGCGCGGCAGTATGAGCCGCGGCAAATCCGAGGGCGGTCTGCCGCCGGACGATCTCGTTCAGAAACCGGAAGCGATCCTGGCCGACTGCGAGCGGGTCATTGATAAATACCACGACCCCGCCCCCCACTCCATGTGCCGGATCATTCTGGCGCCCTGCTCCCCGTTTTCGGTCACCACGGAACTGCTGGAGGAAACCATACAGGTCGCGCGGCGCCGCGGGGTGCGTTGTCATACGCACCTGTGCGAGACCCTGGACGAAGAGAAATATTGCCTGGAGGTGTACGGAAAACGCCCGCTCGATTACATGGCGGAGGTCGGCTGGATCGGCGACGACGTCTGGTTTGCCCACGGCATTTATTTCAACGAGGACGAAATCCGGCGCCTGGCCGATACCCGGACCGGCATTGCGCATTGCCCCTCTTCCAACCTGCGCCTGGGATCCGGCATCGCGCCGATCCCGGCCATGCGGCAGGCCGGCGTGCCCGTGGGGCTCGCGGTGGACGGCAGCGCCAGCAACGATTCATCCAATCTCGCCCGTGAACTGCAGATGGCCTTGCTGGTGCACCGGGTGGGTACATCCGTGGAATCCATGCCGCCGCGGCGTGTGCTGGAAATGGCCACCACGGGCGGCGCCGCCATTCTGGGTCAGCCGGAAATCGGCCGGATCAAGCCCGGCGCCGCCGCCGACCTGGCCATGTTCCGGCTCGACCGCATCGATTATGCCGGGGCCATGGCCGATCCGGCCCATGCCCTCCTCTTCTGCGGGGCCGGACCGCGCGCGGACCTGACCATGGTCAACGGCCGTATCCTGGTCCGTCACGGGCAATTGGTGGACCTGGACGAGCAAGCCCTCTTCCACCGCGCCAACGAAATCGCGGAACGGATGCTGAAGGCGACGGAGGATAAACTGGGGGTGAAGTACCGATGAGGAAGGTTTTAGGTTTTGGGTTACAGGTTCCAGGGAAGAACATCCAATCGTTGGAAAGTTTTCGGTGTCGTTTTCCCAATCGTTGGAAAGAATTACTGTTCCCGTTTCCAATCATTGGAAACCCGCCTTTCCTCACACCCTTCCTAAAACCTATAACCCAAAACCTACAACCGCTCTCCCACACCGGAGGTCCATCATGAACTATACCGACTTCAAAACACCAACCCGGCTCGATGAAGCCCGAGCCCTGCTCAAGGAACTGGGCGACGCGGCCGTGCCGGTCGCCGGATCCACCCTGCACGTATTCCTGCGGGATGAAACACCCCGAATCGCCGTGGATATCACACGGCTTGGCCTGGACGGCATCCGCCGCGAGGAGGGTAACTTCGAGATCGGCGCGACCACGCGGGTTGCGGAGCTTTTGGAATTCCGCGACGACGGCTGGGTGCTCGACCGGGTCGCCGACGCGTTCGTGAGTCAAACCGTGCGCAACGCAGCCACCGTCGGCGGCTCCATCGTGCGCACCTTCCCCTGGTCCGATTTTCCCGTGGCCCTGCTGGTGCTGAACGCCTCCATGATCATCACCGGCGATTCGGATCGCGTAGTGGACGCGGACACGTATTTCGCCTCACAGCCGTTTCATCACTTCCAGCCGGGTGACCTGTTGACGGCCATCCGCGTCCCCCCCCTCGTCGCAGGCGAAGGGTTCGGTTATCACAAGGAACGTCGAACCGGCAGTGATTTCAGCCGGCTGACGCTGGCGGCACGGTTGGACGTGCGCGAAGGGCGCGTCGGCGGACTCCGGATAGCCGCCGGTTCGGGCGTCCCGCTGCCGACACGTCTGACCGCTGTTGAAAAAGCGCTCGTGGGCGCGCGGCCCGGACCGAAGAAATTCGCGGAGGCCGCCGAGGCCGGGTTGGAGGAAGTTCGCTGGAGAGGTTCAGCCGGTTTGTCGGACGACTATATCCGGCATCTCGCCTCGGTGCGCATCGTGGATGTCCTCACACAAGCTTATGAAGAAGCAAAGGGAGAACGATCATGAAATCCATTACCTTTACCTTGAATGGCCGGGAACGCTCGTTCGATATCGAGCCGGACGAACGGTTCCTCGACCTGCTCCGCCGCTCGGGGCTGACGGGCACGAAGTGCGGATGCGATAACGGGATGTGCGGATCGTGCACGGTTATCGTGGACGGGCGGGCTGTCAATTCCTGCATCCTGTTCGCTTTCCAGGTGGCCGGACGCATCGTGGAGACCATCGAAGGCATCGGCGATTTCGACCGTCCGCACCCGTTGCAGACGGCCATGGCGGACGCAGGCGCGGTGCAGTGCGGCTATTGCACGCCCGGCATGGTGATGGCCGCCAAGGCCCTGCTCGACCAGAAGCCGGATGCCGGCGAGGAGGATTTCCGGCGGCATCTGGACGGCAACCTGTGCCGCTGTACCGGCTATGTAAAAATCCGGGACGCCCTGTTGAGCTGCTCGGCAGGCGCGCGCGCCGAGTCCTGAAATGATTATGTGATGAAAACACTGTTCTCGATCAAACCCATCAACCATCTCCCCCTCTCCCCGGGGAGCGGGGAGAGGACGTGGGTCGGCCCCCCGTTTTCCAGATGTCATATCGATATACAAACGCCACAGTCCATCCAAACCTCAACGGGAAATTTCAGCCATGAAAAAGAGAAATTTCAAAGTCGTCAATAAACCGCTTCGCAAGATCGACGCCATGACACTGGCGCTGGGAAAGCCGTCCTATGTCGGCGACCTGAAACCGAGGGACGCCTTGATCATCAAGATGCTCACGAGCCCGCATGCGCACGCGCGCATTACGTCCATCGACATCTCGGAAGCGGAACAGATGCCGGGCGTGCATGCCGTGCTCTATTACGGCAACGTGCCGCGCATCGTGCATACCACCGCCGGACAGGGATATCCGGAGCCGTCGCCTTACGACACCTTTATGTTCGACAGCAAGATGCGCTTTGTCGGCGACCGCGTGGCCGCCGTGGCCGCGGAGACCGAGAAGATCGCGGAAGCCGCCCTGAAGGCCATCAAGGTGGAATACGAGGTCCTGCCGGCCGTGCTTCACATCGAGGACGCCATGAAGGAAGGCGCGCCGGTGATTCACGACGAACCGGAGGCGCGCGCCGTGATTCCCGTCCCGTACGACAAGGACCGCAACATGGCCGCGAAGGTGGACATGGACATCGGGGAATTCGAAAAGGGCATGGCGGAGGCGGACGCCACGGTCGATCACCGCTTCTACAATCACTACGGACAGCATTGTCCGGTCGAGCCGCACGTTTCGATGGCGTGGGTGGACCGGGAGGACCGGATCATCATCACGACGAGCACGCAGGTGCCGTTCCATTGCCGGCGCATTGTCGCGCAGACACTGGGCATCCCCGTGCGCCGGGTGCGTGTGATCAAGCCCCGCATCGGGGGCGGGTTCGGCGCCAAGCAGGAAATCGTGCTGGAAGACGTCGTGGCCATGATGGCCCTGCGCACGCGAAAGCCGGTGTACTGGGAATACACGCGCAAGGAGGAATTCATCAGCGCGCGCACGCGCCATCCCATGCTCATGCGAATCCGGATCGGCGCGAAACGTGACGGCACCATCACGGCGCTCGGTCTCGACTGCCTCTCGAATACCGGTTGGAACGGGAGCCAGGGGTTGACCGTGGTGTGCAATTGCGGGAGCAAGGTACTGCCGCTGTACCGGTGCGAACATATACACTTCAATGGAACGGTAGTGTACACGAACCTGCCCGCCGGGGGCGCCTACCGCGGGTACGGCGCGACCCAGGCCGCTTTCGCCCTGGAATGCGCGATGGACGAGGTCGCCGAGAAGATCGGGATGGATCCGCTCGAATTCCGCGCCATGAACCACATCAAGTCCGGCGACACCTCGCCCATATTCCGCGCGCTCGGCGAAGGACGCGAGGGCGTGGACCAGGCCATCACCAGTTGCGAGCTGGCCCGTTGCATCAAGGCGGGCGCCCGCGAAATCGGCTGGCGCAAACGCAAACCGCACTCCGACAAGAAGGGCCGGTTCCGCCGCGGCCTGGGTATGGCCTGCCTTATGCAGGGTTCCGCCATTCCGGAAATCGACATGGGCGCCGCCACGCTGAAGATGAACGAGGACGGATCGTTCAACCTGCTCCTGGGAGCGACCGATCTCGGCACCGGGAGCGATACCGTGCTCGCCCAGATCGCCGCCGAAACGCTCGGCACGGATCTCGAACAGATCATCGTCTATTCATCCGACACCGACATGACGCCCTTCGACGTCGGCGCCTACGCGTCGAGCACCACGTACTTGAGCGGTCAGGCCGTGCAGAACGTGGCGGAGAAGGTCCGCAAACAGATCCTCAAGGTGGGCGCGGAGATGCTGGACCGGAAACCCTCCGAAGTCACCGTGCAGGATTCAAAGGTCGTGGAAAAGAACGGCGAAGGACAGGTCTCCTTCTCGGAAATCGCGCTGTACTCCATGTACAACACGAACCAGTTCCAGATCGGGGATATCTCATCCAAGATCGTGCATCACTCGCCGCCGCCCTTCGCCGCGCATTTCGCCGAGGTGGAAGTGGACACGCTGACCGGCCGGGTGCAACTGATCAAGTACGTCGCCGCCGCCGATTGCGGCACGCCGATCCACCCCAAACTCGCGGAAGGCCAGGTCGAAGGCGCCGTGATGAACGGCATTACCTACGCGATGACGGAGCAATACCTCTTCAACGATAAGGGGCGCATGACGAACCCGGGCTTCGGAGAGTACAAGCTGTTCACGCTACGCGATCTGCCCGAGATGAAGACCATTCTCGTTCCGAGTTATGAGAAAACCGGGCCGTACGGCGCGAAGAGCATCGCGGAGATCGGAATCAACGGCCCCATGCCGGCCATCGGCAACGCGATTTACAACGCCTGCGGCGTTCGGTTGCGGTCCGGCCCCTTCACGGCCGAAAAAGTCTGGCAGGGCCTGAACGGGAACCTGCCCGAAGTGAAAAGCGAATAGCCGGGAGCAATGCGGCCTTGCGTCGTGGATCTCCCCCACCCGGCGTGACAGGTGAATTACAGGAGATGGAATATGAAATACAGCATCATAACTCTCATCGCGTTGCTCTCACTCGGATATCTGGCCGGGTGCGCCAGGCATCCCGAAGCGCTTCCGGTATACGAGGACGGCACCTATCGCGGCGTCTTCATCGACAGGGATGAAATCCAGGTCGGCATTGAATTCACCCTGCGGGACCACCGCGTCACTCAAATCGGGTTCCGACACCTTCAGGCCCAGGGCGACGAATATCTGCACGCCGAGAACGGCACGAAGGAGGCCCGGTTGCGCGACGAGTATGTCAAGCTGATCGAATATCTCGAAGGCCGGGATATTCGAACCCACCTCACGGACCTGTACAGGCCGGAAAACATTGCGGATGATGTGGACGGGCTTACCGCCGCCACGATGCGCTCCGCCAAGATGGTTTCTGCGATACGGGACGCGCTCATGCGCGGGGTGTACAGCTACTAGAAATTCCGATGCCGGAAACGCGCTTTCCGAAAAAACGACCCGGACATGGACGCGATCTACCGGGATCGTTGCACGGACACGGCATCCACATAGAAGGTTCCCGATCCGGTTCCGGTGCGGCCGTCGTGCTGTATAATGCTGAAAACGGCCGCCACGGCATCTTCGGGCGCCTGCACCGTGAAACGGAAACAATGCCATTCCCCGGGTTCCAGCTCATGATCCCATTCCGGCCCCAGATCGCGGCTGATCTCGGCCTCATCCCGGTCAAGCCATTCGATGACCATCTGGCCGTGTACCGCCCCTTCCAGCGGCTCCGACTCATCAATATAGACATGCACGACGAACTCGTACTCCCTTTCCCGCTGAACGCGGACCGCCTGGCATATGCCCTGGAAGGCCATGGGCTGCTTCTGTGCCTGCATGCGCACGGACTGCCGGCCTTCATGCGAAACCGAACGGGTCATTGTCACACGGTTGGCCCGGCCGGCGCTTGAAAAAACAAGCCAGCCGTCTGGAACCGTATCCTTCTGATGACGCCGGATGGGAGGCGAATCGAAGCGGGTATTGCGGAGCAGTTCGGCTTCGACCGTCTGTACGGGCAGGGTCATGGCCAGGAGACCGGCGATGAACACGTAACGGGCTTTCTTCATGATACACCCCTCTCTTTGTATCCGGTTCCGTGTATATCGTTCTCCACTTCAGTCTGGCCATTTCGCTCCCTGATAGCAATGTTTCTTTCCGGGAATTCACCGGTTCGGACTTGTGATTTCTGCTGTTTCCTGTCACCCTCCACCCCGGCTTGGCGGAGCAGGAAGTAATATGAATCGAATCGCATTGGAATTTGTGCCTCCGACCGTTGAGGGCGGTGTGGATCGGGTCAAGGAAAACGCGCAGAAACTGCGCGAACTTTCCCGGTCTTTTGGGATGGAGGACCGGGTCAACAGCCTGGTGATCCCGGGTATGATCGACGAGGACGACGATCGGCCCGTGCCGATGCAGCCCCGGATGGATCCGCTCGACGTATGGAAGGCCGCGGCGCCTGAACTCCCCGGGCTTCAAGGCCTGTGCACCCAGGTCACCTCATTTCTTGATGCCGATCAACTGCAATTCCGCTTTCAAAATCTGCTGGAGGCCGGGATTGAGGGGGTCGTTTTTGTAGGCGTCCCGCGCACGATGACCGACGGCGACGGGGACGGCGTGTCGCCGACCGACGCGCTCGCGCGATTCCAGGAACAGGTACCGCATCGGGGCGTCATCCTGATACCGACACGGGCGGATGAAATCGAACGGTTCGGTTTCAAATGTGAACAGGGCGCCACGTTCGCGCTGACCCAACTGCTCTTTTCCGATTCCATCGTCCGGTTTCTCGCGGACTTCGCCGATCGTTATCCCCATCGACCCGAGATCCTGCTTTCTTTCGGTTATGTCCCCCAGGTGGAAACCCGCTTGAAAATCATTCAGTGGTTGATCCAGGACCCGGGCAACCCGATCGCGGAAAAAGAGCAGGCCTTTGTCCGGCGCCTCGCCGAATGGAATCTGAAGGAGAAGAAACCGTTGTTGCTCGATCTGTACCGGCGGATCGTGGATGGCGTCCGGGAACGGGGATTCCCCCTCGGCGTGCACTTCGAAACGCCATACGGATTCAGCAAGCCGGCGTTCGACCTGTTCGCGGAAATGCTCGATTATTGGGCGCCGGGAGATTAAGCGCACGGGTGGATCCCGGCTCGGCGGGAGCCTCGCCCTCCATCACGCGAATAACGCAACTCGGCAAACCTGGAGGGCGAAGCTCCTGCTGAGCCGTAAGAAAGGCGGGGCAGCTGAACGGAATCCGGCTCGGCGGGAGCCTCGCCCTCCACCACGCGAATAACAGAACTTGGGAAGCCTGGAGGGCGAAGCTCCTGCTGAGCCGCGAGTAAGGCGGGGCAGCTGAACGGAATCCGGCTCGGCGGGAGCCTCGCCCTCCACCACGCGAATAACAGAACTCGGGAAGCCTGGAGGGCGAAGCTCCTGCTGAGCCGCGAGTAAGGCGGGACCGCTGAACGGAATCCGGCTCGGCGGAAGCCTCGCCCCCCATCATCCGCCGCCGATGGCGAGCGTGAGAAAGACCTCATCTCCATCGCTCAAGGAGCTGGTTCGTTTGGCGCGCTCGCTGTTGATGAACGGAACCACGACGTTTTGATGGTCCGGTCGGATGCCCAGGGCATTCAGTAAATCGAGAATCGTGGCCGGCTCGCTCAATTCCACCATTCCATCCGCCGCAAGGCGGTCGCAATGCAACATGGCCACATGTTCGACTTTAACCTTCATCTTGTTCTTCCACCCGGATCGCTTCGACCGGACACGTGTCCGCGGTATCCCGGCATTCCTCGGTCCGGTCTTCCGGAACGGCTTCGGATTTAACCTGGGAAAGCCCCTCGCCGTTCATCTCGAAGAGATCGGGACTGATGGCGGCACAGAGCTCGCATCCGGTACAGATCGATTGGTCCACACGAACTTTCATGGCAACAGCATACCACCTGATTTCCGATAGGCAAAAAAATCATAGGCCGACCCGCCCGGCTTGGAGGTGTCCCATGGGCGCTCGCTGGAGGGGCACGACTTTTGCCCGCCCATGCGAGGTCCGCGTATCCGGGTCACGCGGAAGCGTGACCCTCCAGGTTCTTGTTTATCCGGGCGCCTTCTTCTGGAGGGGCACGCTTCTGCGTGACCTGGACGCGCGAAAGCGCGCCCCTCCGGAAGAAATGAATAAAAGGATAGATTATTCCGGGTCGTGCCTATCTGCTTGTTGCACCGCCCGGTCATTGACGTTCCCACCCGAATTCGCTACGATTTACGATTCAATCACATACGCATACGAGGCGCTCATGAAGATCATTGAATCCATCAACCAGGACGTGTTGCAAAAATCCATCGAACGAGCCCGTGAACGGGGCGTGATTCTTCCAACGTTCGAACAACAGCGGGATCCCTCCAAAATACCCGAAAAAATCAAGGACAAGCTGAAGGAGGTCGGACTCTGGGATATCAACCCGCTGAACCTGTTCCGGATTACCTGGAAAAACGAGCCCACGCTCTCCGGCGGCGGGTTCGGGGAAGGCAACTGGCTTGAATTCCCTCCCGAGTTGACCGGTGTTGAAGCGCGGATCGTCGGCCTGATCGGCAAATGGTTTCCCACCGGCGCCCACAAAGTCGGCGCCGCCTACGGATGCCTGGTGCCGCGGCTGGTATCCGGCAACTTCGATCCGACGACACAAAAGGCCGTCTGGCCGTCCACGGGAAACTATTGCCGGGGCGGCGCCTACGATTGCGCCCTGCTCGATTGCCCCGCTGTGGCCATACTCCCCGAGGGCATGAGCCGGGAACGCTTTGAGTGGTTGAGGGAAATCGGCACGGACGAAATCATCGGCACCCCCGGCACCGAATCGAATGTAAAGGAGATCTACGATAAATGCTGGGAACTGCGGCGCGAACGCGGGGACCAGATTGTGATCTTCAACCAGTTCGATGAATTCGGGAATTCCGTGTGGCATTACAACATGACCGGCGGCGTCATCGACGAGATTTACGAGAACCACTACAAGAACGATCGCAGTCGCCTGTCGGCCTTCATCAGTGCGACGGGTTCAGCCGGCACCATCGCGGCCGGTGATTTCCTGCGGACCCGCCACCCTTCGATTCGAGTCGTGGCCGTGGAAGCCCTGCAATGCCCGACCCTGTACCAGTTCGGGTTCGGAGCGCACCGGATCGAAGGCATCGGCGATAAGCACATTCCGTGGATTCACAACGTGCGCAACACGGACATGGTCATCGCCGTGGACGATGAGCAAACCATGCAATTGATGCGCCTGTTCAACGAATCCGCGGGCCGGGAATACCTCGTTAAACGCGGCGTGGACGAGGAAACCGTCAAGCGCCTCGACCGGCTGGGTATTTCCTGTATCTGCAACCTGGTTGCCGCCGTTAAAACAGCGAAATACTATGACATGGATTCGCGGGACGTGATCTTTCTGCCGCTGACGGATTCCATGGAGTTGTACAACTCACGCATGGACGAAATGCGCGAACAGCACGGGGCGTACAAGACCGAAACGGCCATTGGCCATTTCGAACGCTATCTCGCCGGCATGACGCCGGACTACGTGCGCGAACTGACGTATTTCGATCGCAAGGCCCTGCACAACTTCAAGTATTTCACCTGGGTGGAACAGCAGGGCAAATCCTCCGACGACCTGAACCGGCTCTGGGACGAGGATTTCTGGAAGGAACTGTTCTCGGCGGAACAGGTCCGCGAATGGGACGCGTTAATCAATGAATTTAATGAGGCGACGGGATTGCTGAACGCCCTGTGAACGGGTTCGGAAGGCGCCGTTCGCACACATACCGTTTTTTCGCGCTCCCATTCTCCTGTCCGGTACCCTATAATACCGCCATGATCCATCCCTTTCAGAACCGGGTCCTTCTTCGGGCCTGGCGTCCGGATTGGCGTCATTACGGTGTCGGGTCCCTGCGCCTGGACCTGCTGGCCGGGTTGACCGTGGCGATTTTCGCCATTCCACAGGTCATGGCCTACGCGGTGCTGGCCGGACTGCCGCCTGCGTACGGACTCTATACGGCCATTGTCATGTCCATTACCGCGGCCCTGTTCTGTCATTCCGGACTGCTGAACACGGGCCCGACCAATTCCGCCGCCCTGCTGACCGCGGCGGTGGCCGTGCCGCTCGCGTCGCATCCCGATCTGTTTTCCGTCGTGTTCACCCTGGCCCTGTTGGTGGGCATATTTCGCCTGCTCATGGGGCTGCTGAGAATGGGCGCGCTGGTCCGGTTTGTGCCGGAACCGGCGTTCCTCGGATTCATGGTCGGGGCCGGCGTACTGATCGCTTTCGGACAGCTCCATCACCTGTTCGGCGTGGATGCCTCCACGCATCGATGGTTTATCCGGCGATTTACGGATGTCATTATTCAAACGCCGGACCTGCACGTTGCGACCTTCATCGTGGGTTTGGGCGCTTTTGGATTGATGGTAGCGCTGAACCGGTACGCCCGGCGCCTGCCGGCGGCGTTGATCGTCATTCTCTCGGCGACCGCAATCGTTTTCGTGCTGGGAGAAGACAGCGGCGTAGCGTTGGTCCAGGATATCGCCCCGTTAACGCGCACCCTGCCCGCGCCGGCTTTTCCCGGAATAGCACGGGCCGAAATACCGGCGCTGATTCCCCTGGCTTTGGCGATTTCCGTCATCGGCCTGATCGAAGCCGCCGTTGTCGGGCAGTACCTGGCGCTTCGCACAGGGCGTCACGTGAACTTCAACCAGGATTTCTTCGGCCAGGGTGTCAGCCAGATCGTGGCCGCTTTCTTTCAGTGTTTTCCGGGTTCGGGTTCCTTTGTGCGATCCACCCTGCTGGCACAATGCGGTGCGCGCTCGCGCATGGCCAATATTGCGTTCGGCCTGCATACCGCGCTGCTGATCGTCCTGATTCCCGGTCTGCTCAATCGCATTCCCGTAACGGCGCTGGCCGGGCTGCTGTTGTTTCTCGGCACACGGCTCATTGACCCGTCACGCATCCGACAGGTCCGGGCCACATCCCGCGCCGATTTATTCGTCCTTGTACTGACGTTTGCCGTCACGGTTTTCGGCCGCATTGAATACGGAATATTTGCGGGCATCCTGGCGTCCATGATCATCTTTCTGAATCGCGCCTGCGAACTCCACATGGTGGAGCTGATCCCGCTGCCGGGGGGCGGGTTTGAAGAGCGCCCGTATGCGCCGCTGACGCGTCACGACAAAAGCGATGTCGTGGCCATGAGCGTATCGGGCAATCTGTTCTTCGGGGTGGCGCACGAACTGCGCGCCCAGTTGAATGAAATTGCCCGGGAACAACAGCCCCGTCATCTGCTTTTGCGGCTGCGCCGTGCGCATTCCATTGATTCCTCCTGCTGGAGCGCCCTGTTCGATTTTGCCCGGGCCTTTGATCGCAACGGGGGAACGTTGTACCTGTGCGGCATACAACCGCAGTCGACCCGCGTGATCACCGAAGCGCGCATGCGCGAAATCCTGCCCAAAAACCGGATATACCTTCAAACCAATGCCATTTTCGGGGCGTTGCTCAAGGCGCTTGAAGACATCGGCCCGCACATTTCCGACGACACCGAACTCTCGGATGAATGGCGGAATTTCTTTCACCGGCTAAAAAAGAACCGGGCACGATAATGCGTTCCGGGAACGAACGCCCCGCCCGCCCGGAGGTTGACAGAACACGGCGTCACAGGCAAATTACGGAATCCCCGGGGAGAGGTGGCAGAGTGGACTAATGCGCGCGATTGGAGTTCGCGTAGACGTGATGAGCGTCTCGGGGGTTCGAATCCCTCCCTCTCCGCCATGAAACCCGCTATCGGGGCGGCCGGATTTGAACCGGCGACTTTCAGCTCCCAAAGCTGACGCGCTACCAGGCTGCGCTACGCCCCGAGAGCGGGTTCCAAAACACGCTCCAACATCATGCCCGCCACGCGAGAAGCCGGAGGGCTGTCGCGCGGCGTGCCTTGTGCGCTCCTATTAATCCGCCCCCCGGCGGCGATAGTCAAGCGCAGAGGTCATTCTCCCCCGGCTCACACAATCCCTCCTCCCGCGATATCGCGCCAGCGGGACAGCAGGGTGATGGGAGCAGCCGGGGTTTCGTCAAGCTCGGGAATGGCGTCGATTCGGCCTTCCGTAAGCTCCTCCAACCGCGCGGCCAGTTCCCGCCAGCGCTGACGCTGTCCCCCCAGCCGGATCTGGATGGTCTCGAACCCATGCGGTTTGTTGCGGCGCATCCATTGCCGCCGGAAGGTCTGTTCCAAGTCGTCGGTGCGGCGCGCCATGCGACGGGCTTTCCGGCACGCGGAAAACAATGCCTCGGCATCCCGGGCGGCATACGCCTGCTCCACGGCGAGTTGAACCTTGATCTTGTCGCGCAGAAAAGTGAGGACGGTGCCTATATGGTGAAAGTCGACCGGCTCCGTCAGGTCCCGGAACGGCTTTAATCGCCGCAACAATCCGTTGTAATCCCGCAACACCCGGTCCCAGATGCGTTGGGTTTGAAGCCGTTCATTCTTCCAGTAGATCTTCAACAGGGGATCGTCCCAGAGCAGTAATCCCGCCCGGATGCGTTTCTGAATGTCCGCGCCCTGTAGTACGGCCTTGAAATCGGCGCCGCATACGGCGGCGAATTGCGCGGCCACTTCTTCCCCGCCGGCATCGCCCCCATACGCGCTTTCCGCCGCCAGGACCACGCCCGCCAACGCGGAATCGTATTCCGCATAGGCGCCGTCGTCGCCCCACAACGTGAAGAAGATATCCTGGACACCGGCGTTGCGGCAGGCGCTCACACACGGAAGCATGCGGCGCGTCGTGGTATCATGCCCATACCACAGATGCGCCCCCCAGATATGAAGGCCGGACGCCATGACCGGCTCGAACCCCAACGCGCGATGACGCGCGATCCAGTCCTCATAGAAAGCCGGCTCCTCGTGTTCATAGTCCCAATATACGAGCCGAACGTCTTTCGGAATGCCCTGCTTGACCTCGTCGGGTATGACGGTTTCCGGGTCGTAATAACTTTGCCGGGAATTGCCCATGCGGAAAAACATGTCGGACCAGATCATGGGCTCCAGGCCGTGGCGCCGGCAGATTCCGCATACGCGTTTCAAGTGCCGGTTGAACAAATCGTACGCGCGTTCGTATCCGTGCCGGTCCATGAAGCGGCCGCGCCCCAGACCGTGCGCTTCGTCCATCCCCACATGCAAGCGGCGGGACCGATAACAATCCGCGCACCGCGCAATCATCTTTTCAATCAATTCATAGGTCCGGTCTTCATCCACCAATAATACGGACGCCGTATCCCTGATGTCGGCGTAGGCGGACCATTTCAACATCTGTTCGAGATGCCCGAGCGTCTGGATGCATCCGATCAGTTCGATGCCCAGGCGCGACGCGTACGCATCCAACTGTTTCAGTTCATCCTCCGTATAGCCCCCGCGCAAATACCCGAAATAGTCTTCTCCGGGCAGGGCATAGGTGTCTTCGGTGTAGAGCATAAGCCGGTTGTATCCCAGCAAAGCCATACGCCGCATCCAGCGTTGCACGTGTTCGGGCTTCATCACCGCATTGCGCGAGCAATCGAGCATCAGCCCCAAGGATTGAAACGAGGTGCCTTCCCGGCGCGCGAGGCCCGACAAGAGCCCTCCGACTCCGCGCAACGCGTCGGCCAAACGGCCGTACCGGATTACGGTGCGGGCGCCCTCCTCCGAGACATCTACGCCGGAATCCCCGAATCCCGGCTCAAAGGTGACGCGCCGTAACGCGCCGGAAGACGGGCCCTCCCCGGCCGCCAGGGGATATTCTTCGGCCAGCGCATCCAGTGCGCCGGCCACATCCGGCGGGGTCGCGGAGGGGTCCCAGTAAATGGGTTTCGGTATAGGGTCATGTGGTTGTTGGTTCATGGATTATTCCTCCAACCCTTGTTCCATCACGTTTTCCATTATAGCATGGACTACTTAAATACATGCAAGATACCGATTCCAAATTCGCATTCGCCGCACCGATCCGGCATATCGCCTGGGACTGGAACGGTACGTTGTTTGATGACGCGGCGTTGTGTCTCGATGTGTTCAACAACATGTTGCAACGGCGCGGATTGCCCGCATTGACCATGGCCCGCTATCTGCACACATTCGGATTTCCGGTCGAAAACTTCTACCGGGCGGCCGGCGTGGACCTGGCCCGGGAATCGTTCGCGGAAGTCGGCACGGAATTCATTCTTGAATACGAACGGCGGCGACTGGAAAGCGGATTACACCCCCATGCCACGGAACTCCTGGATGCGATATATCGCGCCGGAATACGTCAATCGGTTCTGTCGGCCTATAAACACGAGACGCTGGAAACCCTGCTTGCACATTTCGGCGTACGCCATTATTTCGATGACGTCATCGGCAATGACGATCATTACGCGGCGGGCAAACTGGACAAGGGCCGGGCGTGGGCGGCCTCCACCGGATACGCCCCGAAGGAAATCCTGATGATCGGCGACACCGAACACGATTACGAGGTGGCGCGCGCCATGGGGGCTCAATGCGCACTGGTGGCGGCCGGGAATCAGCACCGCGACCGCCTGGGAGCCTGTGGCGTGCCGGTATTCGAATCGCTGCGGGAACTACACGCGGCGATGGAAAAGTGTTTGATGGCGAACGGGTAAGATCACGGAGAAAAGAATTGGGCCCTCCGCGGGAGCGCCATCGCGCCCCGGAACCGGGGCGGCACGGGCGCAAAGACATTGATAACACGATTTGACATCGCATTCGCTGGAAATCATACTACGGCCGAGTATTGAGGCACTCGTAGCTCAATTGGATAGAGCATCTGACTTCGGATCAGAGGGTTACAGGTTCGAGTCCTGTCGAGTGCGCCAGCACGAGACAGGGCGAGAACAACGTTCGAGCTTGCCCCGCATGTGCGGGGTTCTGTCGAGTGCGCCAGCACGAGACAGGGCGAGAACAGCGTTCGAGCTTGCCCCGCATGTGCGGGGTCCTGTCGAGTCGAGCGCGCCGGCCGGATGGTTGTCAGCAAGGAAACGTTCTTACATGTTCAGGAAACGAGAAAAGAAGAAACGCAAACCCGTCGGTCCACGCGGTTCACAATCCCTCTGGGAACGAATGCGCGGTGCGGTTCAAGCGATTATCCTGTTGATCGCCGCTATCTGGTTTCTGGGATGGTTATTGGACCGGGTTGCCGAACCGCCCCGCGTGGAGTTTGAACGCCGTTCCGACCCAATGCCCGCCACGGAACCGGACGGCTCGATTCCCCCGGATTCATGGCCGGCGGAATGGTTCAAGCCGCCCCGGACGGCGTCGGAAATGGGCATTACCGCCTTCCAGGAAGCGCCGATGCTCAAGGAACTCGTCGAGCGAGGAGAACTGCCGCCCGTGGAAGAGCGACTGCCCGTCGATCCCATTGTCATTCATCCCTATGAAGGTGTCGGGCGATACGGCGGCACGGCCACGGTGGTGGATCATTGGATTCTGAATCCACCGGAATCCCTGTTGCGCATCGGGCCGGAATCCCGACGCGCCATTCCCAATCTGGCCGAATCGGTGGAGGTGAGCGAAGACGGGCGCGTCGCCACCATCAAGCTCCGCGAAGGGCTGAAATGGTCGGACGGGCACCCGTACACGTCCGCTGATTTCAAATTCTATTTTGACCATGTTTTTAGAAATGAAGAATTAACGCCGATACAACCGGCTCCCTTGAACGAGGCCGAGTGCATTGTAATCGATGAGACCACGTTCCAGTACCGTTTCGAAACACCGCAACCCTTCATCCGGGAACACCTGGCGCATGTCAGCGAGCGCTACGTGGCGCCGCGACACTTCCTCAAGCATCATCATGTTGACTTTGTCGAGCGCCAGGAATTGCGCGCCCGGGCACGGCAATTGGGTTACCAGGACTGGATCGGCTATTTCTGGAGCGTGTACGGCGGCCGCCATTCCCGGGAAGTGCTGGGCACCCCGGTCATTACCCCTTTCCGTCTCAAATCCATCACCATGCAGGTGGACGTCTTCGAGCGCAATCCCTACTACCCGAAAGTCGATCCGGAAGGACGCCAGTTGCCGTATATCGATCGTTTTGAAATGCACAAGGACCTGGACGAGGAAGTGCTCACCGCGCGGGCCGGCACGGGCGAAATCACGGTTGAAGGCATGCGATTACGGACATCGGACATCCCGTTGTTCAAGCTCGGTGAAACGGCCGGCAAACACGAAACCTTTATCTGGAACCGCCTCCACGCGTCGGACGTGATACTCCAGTTCAACCTGACCACGCCCGATCCGGTGCTGCGGGAAATCTTCCGCGATGTGCGATTCCGCCGGGCCCTGTCCATCGCCATCGATCGCGATGAAATCAACGAGGTGATCTATTTCGGCCGGGCCACCCCACGCCAGGCGACGGTCAGTTCGTCCAGCATCTTCTTCGACGAGGAATTCGCGAGCGCTTATGCGTACTATGACCCGGAGGAAGCCAACCGGCTCCTGGACGAAATGGGCCTGGTCGATCAGACCGGGGACGGCCGCCGCAACCGCCCCAATGGCCGTCCCTTGAACATCACGCTGGAATGGCTGGCACTGGAAACACCCAAGATGGAGACCATGGAACTGGTGACGGCCCATTGGCGCGATATCGGCATACATGTCAGTCTGCGCGAAATCAGCGCCTCTCTTCAACATTCGCGTTCCGTGGGCAATATGATGGAGGCCACGCTCTGGCACGCGGACCGGACTACCGACATTCTGTTCACGACCGAGCCCATCTGGTTTGTTCCGATTTTGAGGGATTGGCAAGTCAGCATCTGGCCGCTCTGGGTCGAATGGTATCGGTCCGACGGCGAAAGCGGGGAGGAACCGATTCCGGAAGCCCGCCAGGTTCTGGATTGGTATCGGGAATTCCGAATGAGCATGGATCCGGAGCGCCGCCTCGAACTGGGGAGAAAAATCCTGGGCGCCCAGGCGGAGAATCTGTGGGTCATCGGCACCGTGGGCCTCGCGCCCCAACCTCTCGTGGTCAGCACCCGGCTGCGCAATGTCCCGACGCGGGGGTATTGGGGCTGGGATAACCGATGGACTACACCCTATTATGCGGAAAGCTGGTATTTGGAGGCGGAGGAATGAGATAGTACACAGGAACCGGGAACCCGGTCCTGATCAGTAGGACAATCATGGTACACTTTATTCTAAGACGTTTGATGGTGATGATCCCCACCCTGGTGGCGATCTCCATGCTGGTATTCTTTCTGATCCAGCTGCCGCCCGGTGACGCCATTACGTCCCGTCTTGCGGAACTGCACGCCGAAGGAGCGGAGGTTTCCGAGGCGCAAATCGCCGCCCTGCGCGCGCGTTTTCACCTGGATGACCCGATGCCCGTTCAATATTTTCGCTGGGTTACCGGATTTCTGCGCGGTGATTTCGGTTACTCCATCGTCCAGGAACAACCCGTCAATGTCCTCGTGTACGACCGCCTTGGATATACCGTGCTCATTGCAATTTCCTGTGTTCTGTTCACCTGGGTCATCGGTTTCCCCATTGGTTTCTATTCCGCCATCCGTCAATATTCCGCGTCCGATTACACCTTCACCATCATTGCCTTTCTGGGTATGGCCACACCCAATTTTCTGCTCGCACTGGGACTCATGTATCTGGGGCACCGCTATTTCGGGACGACGATTGGCGGCTTGTTCTCGCCGGAATACATGGGGGAACCGTTCTCTTTTGGAAAATTCGTCGATCTGCTTAAGCATCTCTGGATCCCCATGGTGGTCGTGGGCATGGCCGGCACGGCGGGCCTGGTGCGCGTGATGCGGGCCAACCTGCTGGATGAACTCCAGAAACCGTATGTCGTCACGGCCCGGGCCAAGGGCGTCGGAAGCTTGCGGCTGATCTTCAAGTACCCCGTCCGGATCGCCATCAACCCCTTCATCAGCACCATCGGCTGGATGTTGCCCATGATCTTCTCGGGTGACGCCATCGTCGGGGTGGTGCTCAATCTCCCCACCATCGGGCCTCTTCTTCTGAGTTCATTGATGACGCAGGATATGTTTCTCGCGGGAAGTCTTATTATGATCATGAGCACGTTGACGGTGCTGGGCACCCTGATATCCGACCTTGCGCTGGCCGCATTGGATCCGAGAATTCGTTACGATTGATGCCGAAATTATGAACAACGACGAAACAACCAACTTGCCGATTCCCCCGGGAGCACCGGCCGACGCAGGCGACGCCGCCGGTGTCGACGATTCCGGGGCGCCGCCGGAAGAAAGCCGGGTGGTGTTTGCATCGCAGTGGAAGCTGATGTGGTGGCGCTTTCGGAAACACAAGCTCGCCCTCATCGGCGGTGTCATTATGTTCATTTTCTATATCGTCGCGGCCTTCTGCGAGTTTTTCGCGCCTTATGATCCCTCAACGCGCGATGTGACGCACATTCTCGCGCCGCCCCAAACCATCCGGTTTGTGGATGAGGACGGCCGGTTTCATCTGCGCCCATTCGTGTACGGCTATCGCATGGAAATCGATTCCGAAACCTGGCGGCGCCTGTACACCCCGGACACCGAGGACCGAAGACCGATCGTATTCTTCCCCCGGGGGGAGCCGTACAAACTCTGGAACCTGATTCCCATGGAACGCCGTCTGTTCGGTTTGGAACACGGCCGCGCCTACCTGATGGGCACCGATCAACTGGGGCGCGATGTGTTGAGCCGTACCATCTACGGTTCCCGCATATCCCTGACCATCGGCCTGATCGGCGTCCTCCTGACTTTTGTCATCGGCATTTTGCTGGGCGGCATCGCGGGCTATTTTGGGGGAATTACCGATAACGTCATCCAGCGAATTATCGAGGTGCTCATCTGCATTCCGCACTTGCCGCTCTGGATGGCCTTGAGCGCCGCCCTTCCCGGCCATTGGTCCGCCCTGCGCATCTATTTCGGCATCACCGTGATCCTTTCGTTTCTCGGGTGGACCGGCCTGGCCCGCGTGGTGCGCGGGAAGTTCCTCGCGCTCCGGGAAGAGGACTTCGTCGTGGCCGCCCGGTTGTGCGGCACCCACGAGACGTCGATCATTTTCCGGCACATGGTTCCTTCGTTTCTGAGCCATATCATCGCCTCCGCCACGCTGGCCGTGCCGGGCATGATCCTCGGGGAAACGGCGTTGAGCTTTCTCGGAATCGGCTTGCGGCCCCCGGTGGTGAGCTGGGGGGTCCTTTTGCAGCAGGCCCAGAATTTCCAGGTGCTGGCCATGGCGCCCTGGCTTATGTATCCGGGCCTTTTTGTGATTATTGTGGTGCTGGCGTTCAACGTACTCGGCGACGGGCTTCGTGACGCGGCCGATCCGTATTCGGACTAGCCGGGCACGCCGTAACAAAGGCGTATCGCTTATGAAAGAAGAGAATATTGTAGAAGTCGAAGACCTGTTTATCCGGTTCTACCGCGACGAGGGCGTAATTAAACCGCTGAACGGCGTCTCGCTCTCCATTCCCTCCGGAAAATCGGTCGGCGTGGTCGGAGAAAGCGGATGCGGAAAGACCATGACGGCCTATGCCCTGTTGCGCATATTGCCCCGCGGCGGCGAAATTGTTCGCGGCGCCCTGCGATTCAAACGCAAGAACGGAGAGACGATCGACCTGGCACAACTGGACGAGAAGGGCAAAACGATCCGGCAGATCCGCGGCGGGGAAATCGCGATGATCTTCCAGGAACCCATGACCGCGTTCAGCCCCGTGCATACTCTCTACAACCAGATTTCCGAAGTACTCCGCATTCATTCGGACATGGATGAGGAGGCCATCCGGAAACGGGTGGTTGATCTGCTCGGACATGTCGGAATTCCGGATCCGGAACAACGCGCGGACGCCTACCCGTTCGAGTTCAGCGGCGGCATGCGACAACGTGCCATGATCGCCATGGCGCTCGCCTCCAACCCCCGGCTGCTGATTGCCGACGAACCGACCACCGCGCTGGATGTAACCGTCCAGGCCCAGGTCCTGCGCCTGATCAAGAAGATACAGAAAGAGTTTAATCTTTCGTTGATGCTGATCACCCACGACCTCGGCGTCATTGCGCACATGGTCGATTATGTCTATGTCATGTACATGGGCGAAGTGGTCGAAGCCGCGCCGGTCGGGGAATTGTTCGAAAACCCGAAACACCCCTACACGATCGATCTTCTTCATTCCATTCCCAAGATGACGGGGCCAAGGGAGGAACTCGCCCATATCGAGGGCACGGTACCACACAGCGCCGCCCTGCCCCCCGGGTGCATGTTTCATCCGCGGTGCCGGAAACGCGTGGGTAAAACCTGCTGGACGCGGGAACCGGGCATGACGGATCTCGGCGACGGCCATTATGTGCGCTGCTTTATTCATTCGCCCGCGGAGTCGGGCATTTCGAGGGAATCGGAGGATCTTACGTATGCCTGAATTATCTCCAGAGATTATCCTGCGCGTGGATAACCTGAAGAAATACTTTCCCGTCCGTGCCGGTTTTTTCCGCCGGGTAAGCGAATACATCAAGGCGGTGGACGACGTCAGTTTTTCCATACCGCGCGGTAAAACGCTCGGACTGGTCGGTGAAAGCGGAAGCGGGAAAACCACCGTGGGCCGAAGCATATTGAGGGCCATCGATCCCACGGACGGCCGCATTTTGTTCCGGCATAACGGCAACGTGGTCGATGTCGCCGCTTTGGACCGAAAGGAATTGAAAGGGATCCGCCACCATATGCAAATGGTTTTTCAGGACCCGTTTTCCTCACTGAATCCGCGTATGCCGGTGCTGGACCTGATCGCCGAACCACTGCGCGCGCACGGATGGAGCTTCAAGAAACGGCGCGAACGGGTGCACGAGCTGATGGAACTGGTCGGGTTGGATCCGCGCTTGATGAGCCGATACCCCCACGCGTTCAGCGGCGGTCAACGCCAGCGCATCGGCATTGCCCGGGCACTGGCCCTCAATCCATCGCTGATTGTCGCCGACGAACCGGTATCCGCCCTGGATGTCTCGGTACAGGCACAGATTCTCAACCTCCTGAATCGCCTTCAGAAACAGTTGGGACTGACCTACCTCTTCGTGGCGCACGATTTGAGCGTCATCCGGTATATCTGCGATCGCGTTGCGGTGATGTACAGCGGACGCATTGTCGAAGTGGCCGACGGCGAAGAAATCTTTCAAGAACCCAGGCATCCCTACAGCCGCACCCTGATCGCGGCCGCTCCGATCCCCGACCCCAAAGCCAACTGGCTGGCACTTTCTTCCGATGCCGAAAATGTGGAACTCGATGCACAAGGCGTCGAACGCCCCAAACCCGCCAACGGCTGCGCATTCGCGCCCCGCTGTCCGCTGGCCATCGACCGGTGCTGGAAGGAAAGACCGCCGCTGGATCCGCTACAGGACAACCCCACCCGCCAAAGCGCCTGCTTCCGCGCCGATGAGGTAAAAAACGCCGAATAAGACGGCCGGACAGATTCAGCCCGGCCGGTATTCCACTTCTCCCCGGAAGACGTGTTCGGCCGGGCCGGTCAGGGTGACATGATCGACCTCGTCGCCCGCTATGGTAAACCCGACTTCCAACTCATGCCCGCCCGCGCTGGTAATCCTGACCGGAACGGAAACCAGGTGCAGACGCCCCGCGATCAATCCACACGCGACAATGCCCGTACCACAAGCAGGCGTTTCGGCCTCGACACCCCGCTCATACGTGCGCACATAAAGGGAATCCCCGCCCGCTACCTGCACAAAATTGACATTGGTTCCATCGGGGGCAAACGTCTTGTGATTCCGTATCCGCCGGCCCCGTCCCGCCACATCCACCTCACCCAGGCCCTCTTCCAGGGGTATAACGACATGGGGAACACCCGTGTTGATAAAATGGTATTCCAGGTGCGATCCATCCAGTTCGAGTGCCTGGTCCATCCGCCAATCTTTCGGCGGCATCATGTGCAAACGAATCGTATCTTCCGCCAATACTTCGGCCCGGATGATTCCGGCCAGGGTCTCAAACGCCATCTTCTCCGCCGCCACACCCAATTCGCAGGCGAGCCGCGCGATACAGCGGGCGCCGTTTCCGCACATATCCACTTCGCCGCCGTCGGGATTCAGAAAACGCATGCGGAAGTCCGCCTGTTCAGACGGCTGAATCAATAACACCCCTTCACTGCCGATCCCGGTATTCCGGGAGCAGATACGGGCGATCCATTCCCGATCCTTGATCGGAAAGGTTTGTGCGCGATCATCCGCGACGATGAAATCATTTGCCGCGCCGTGCATTTTGTAGAAGGGAATATTCATATGGGGTTGCAGGTTATAGGTTATAGGTTACAGGTTGCCGCGTCGCCGCACTGCGGCAAGCGGCCACTTGGCGGCGGAGCCGCCGACGTGGCAGGTTATGGGTTTCGGGGGTTGTAGCCGCGCCTGATAAGGCGTGGCGGTTCATATCACGACGGCCGGGCCTGCCGCCCACCCCGCCCATGCGGGGCGACTACGCATGGCTGAAGGCCTCCCGATTTCGCATGCCTTCCTTTCCGTTTGACGTTGTTGACCGGTTTTCCTACCGTTTGGCTTCCATACAGCACATACGAATTATACGAGGGCGACATGGATCTTCAAAGTTTATTTGCCGAACGGATCGGTGGCCGAAAATTTGGCGAAGCCACGGAAATCTACAAATTTGAAAAGATCAAACGCGCTAAACAGGCGGCCCGTAAAGCCCGGCCCGATGTGGAAATCCTTGATTTCGGCGTGGGCGAACCGGATCGCATGGCGCCGGAGGCGGTTCGCGAAACGCTGAAACGGGCCGTGGATGATCCCGCCAACCGCGGATATGCCGATAACGGCATCCGTGAGTTCCGGGTGGCCGCCACGACGTACATGAAGAATTTCTTCGGAGTGACCGACCTCGATCCCGACACCGAGATCAACCACTGCATCGGGGCCAAACCGGCGCTGGCCATGCTGCCGCTGTGCTTCGTGAATCCCGGCGATGTGGCGCTCACCACGGTTCCCGGATATCCGGTACTGGCAACGCACACGGGATACCTGGGCGGCGAGGTCATAAAGCTTCCCCTGCTCAAGGAAAACGGATTTTTTCCCGATCTCTCCTCCATCGACCCATCCGTCGCCGACCGGGCCAAGTTGTTTTATGTCAACTATCCGAACAATCCAACGGGCACGGCGCCGACGGAATCGTTCTACGACGAGCTCATCGCTTTTGCCGGGAAACACAACATCCTGGTTGTGCAGGATGCGGCCTATGCCACGTTGACCTACGGGCGGGACCGCCTATCCATATTCAACCGGCCCGGCGGAAAGGATGTGGCGCTGGAAATTCACTCCATGAGCAAAAGCTACAACATGACCGGATGGCGGCTGGGTTTTGTCGCGGGACAATCCCGGGCCGTCCAGGCGTTCGCCGAGATGAAGGACAACATCGATTCGGGTCAATTCAGGGCCATCCAGGTGGCTGCCTGCGCGGGAATCGCGGACCTCGCCCTGTCCGAAGCCATTCGCACTCATTACCGGACCCGCCTGGAACGGCTCGTGGCCTGCCTGAAGCAGCATGGATTCGACGTGTCCATGCCGGGCGGAACCTTCTACCTGTACGTGCCGGCTCCTAAAGGTGCGGGAAACCAGGCGTTTCACAGCGCGGAAGACGCCTCACAGTACCTGATCCGGGAATGTTCCGTATCCACCGTTCCATGGGATGACGCGGGCGCATACCTGCGCTTCTCCGCCACATTTGAATCGGCGGGAACCGAGGACGACGAACGGGTCATCGAGGAACTGGACCGGCGATTGAAACAGGCCGGGTTGCAATTCTGATCGGACATCATCATTTTTTTGCTGTCCGTCCCGGTTTCCGAAGCCTATGATGCATCCGGTTACTCAAGATAAGGAGCATTCCATGAAGCCGTTTCTGCGCACTCTCGGGTTTGTCATCCTGCCCGCCATATTCTCCGGTTGCATCGAATCCACCACGATGGTTGAAGTCAAAACGGACGGAAGCGGAACCATCCGGGTGCTCGAATTCTATTCGCCCCAGATCATGTCCATGCTGGAGGGATTCCCGGACGAGATGCACTGGATGGAAATGCCGCAGGAGCACGAAGACGATACGCATCGGCAAGCGGATGCATCGGGCCTGTTCCAGGAACAGATCATGGCCAAATTGATGGAGTACGGGCCGGGCGTCACGCTTGACAGCTTTCATGAAACAACGAACGCGCGGGGCTGGAAAGGATTTGAAGCGATGTATGCGTTCTCGGACATCAATCAGATCCGGTTGGGCGGCGGGGATATATCCGAGACCAATGATGACGCATTGCAGTATTCGTTCCAATTTACTCCCGGGGAAACGGCCACGTTACGCATCATTCCCGCCCGACCGGATACCGCCGCCCAGGTACGGGAAAGGGAACCAATGGATGAAGACGATTTCCACATGACCGAAACGCCGGACATGGATGACCAGGAGATGTTGAACGGCATGGAAGGTCTGTTCGGCGACCTGTTCCAGGGAATGCGGGTACGTATGCGGGTACAGGTGGACGGAACCGTCGTGGAAAGCAATGCCGACTACCCGGCCCCCGGTCGTGACAACCTCATTACCCTGATGGATGTGGAGTTCGATCGCTTCCTGAATGATCCCGAGGCCATGCAACTCCTGATGTCGGAGGATCCCGACGCCATGTACAAGCTGAAGGAGAAGGGTGTCCCGGGCATCCAGGTGGAAGATCCCGACAAAACGATAGTCATTCGGTTCCGGTAATGCTTTCGGGGGCCGTAAGGGCTGCGCCAAGAAACCGCTTATCCCGCTGTCGCGTGTGCGCCCTCAAGATTCCCTCCACAACCATCATTACTTGTGGAGGGCGAAGCCCCTGCCGAGCCGTGAAACAGGCGAAGCGCATGAGCAGACTCCGCAGGTTCGCCTATCGCCGTTCTTGACGCAGTTGTGCAACCCCGTCTTCCCGGTCTTCCTCTTCCTCTTCCTCTTCCTCTTCCGGTTCGGGTTTCGGCTTTTCCATTTCACCGATACGGATTTGAATAGCGTCGGACAGGGCACAGGAGTCCAGATCCGGCGACACCCGAAACAAACGCATCACAAGCGCATTCTCCAAGGTCTCGCCCGGTTCCAGGACTCGTTCTTCGGAAAGCGTTTCGATCTCGGCGTAGCCGAGCCCGCGATGGGCATACATCTCAATCCGGCATCCCCCGTCGGGATACCCGGCGCCCACCGCATTTCGCTCCTTTACACGTTCAAACAGCACCGTTCCGCCCCGCATCGCCGCGATCCAGTGACGCTCTGAATCGGAACAGATTTTATGTTCTCCGCCCAATTGCGCATCGTACACAATGGTGTCACCGCACCACTGGATGTGTTCCGGGCCCGGTTCCTCGAATTTCATCGACTTGAATCCTCCGAAAAACGCGGAGTCTTCATCTACGGGGATGACCACCCATTCGGCATCCCGAATCTGACTGATGTTCCACAAGGTTACAGGTATGTCGGAGGGACCGGTTCGCTCGATGCGCTGGCGAATGGAAGCCATGGCATTGGTGCGATCCAATCGGATGGTGCGAGTGACCTTGATATGTAAAGGTTCACCGTATGTCTGGGTCATCAGGGCATACTGGCTTCCATCGGCGCTCCGCCAGGCCCGCCCCGTCCAGGGCCGTCCGTCGAGCAGGCGGGAAGGCGGCCAGTCACCGTCCTGGAATAAAGGCCAATGCGATTGGGCCACCGGCCAGATCCAGTCTCCGCCGAAGTTGTTCCAGATGCCGGGTTCGTCCACATCCGCCGCGTCTTTCGACAACGCCGAATCCAGGCGAAACAGGTTCGTCTCCCCCACATACCCCCAGTGCACCAGGCGGCCGATTTCCGGAACGATCACCATTTCGGCCACCTCGTTGCGTAAACGATACGCATTGGTCCAACCCCGGAATTCAACGGCCGATATGGGCGCCACGGGAATGTCGTCATCGGCGGTCGCACACCATGTCGCCCAAGGCGCCAACAGGAGGACACACAGGGCCGCCCATCCATAGATCAATGATTTGAACATCCGGTCTATTTCCCAAAAAAGTATAGAAGCCAGTGATCGGTATGACGCGCCCAAGCGGCTTCGTTATGCTCCGCACGGGGATCTTCCACCACCAACAGGCGGTCTTTCTTCATCCCCTTGCCCTTGAGAAGGGCCGCCATTTCACGCATCCCGGCAATCAATTGTTGTTCTAATTCGTCTCCCTGACCGCCATACAGGTATATCTTCAAATCCGGCACGGAATCCGCCTCCCGAACCGCGTCCAGCATGAATTGATCGTCGTTGAAACGAAACGCGGGCGACAGGCAGGCCGCCCCGCAAAATACTTCCGGATGCGTCCATGCCATATAGAACGAGATGCTGCCGCCCAAAGACGCGCCCGCCACCACGGTATGATCGCGGCCGGATAACGTCCGGTATTCACGATCGATCCACGGCTTGAGTTCCTCCACGACAAACCGGGTGTATTCGGGGCCCATTTGCGAGGGATTGTATTCAACGAACCGATCATCCGTGCTGTAAATCCCGACCACGATGATTTCCTGCAAGCGGTCCTCATCAATCAATTTCGTACACCACTCGTCCACTTCCCAGTCCTGGTTCCAGGTGGAGGTGGCGGGATCGAATACCTGTTGCCCGTCATGCATGTACACCACCGGGTAACGGCGGTCGGGTTCCTGTTCGTAGGAGGGGGGAAGCCAGATAATGACCCGTCGATTATAGCGAAGACAGAGCGAGGAGACCCGGTCATGCACGCGATAATCACCGGCAATGCGCGACGGGGACATCCGGTGATCTTTCCACTGATGCACCTGGTGCTTTACGGTACGATCACGACCGGTGGACAGTTCATAGTTTTCCGGTATGGCGCCGTCGACCCGGCATTCTTCCGTGTCCCAGGAACCACGCGTGATCTTGTATTCAACGGTCCGGCCCGCCGGCAATACGATGGATGCACTCCAAACGAAATCATCCTCGCGCGCCAACGGCAACCCGGAAGGATTCCAGTCGCCCAGGCCCTCGGCATTTCCGGAAATGAATACCTGTTCGCCCACCGGCAAGGGGGTCATGGTCGTGATTTCGAAAGTGATTTTGCGGGCTTCTTCGGATGTATTTCGCCGGATCATAAGAACTGGGCCCCTGCCTGATTACCACCCTGCAAGCATACCCCCGTTTTCGGCCGCGTGCCAGATAAAAAACGGGCCTCGAAATTCGCTGATCACGTTGCGGGGGAAGCTTGGCTGCTTGGGCCAAAACGCCTGAAACAGCGGAATATACGAACGAAACACGATGCGAAAACGGCATGACAAGCCCCTCGTTCCGTCGTGTGGAGGAGCTACAGAAACCGGCCGCCGCGCCGCCCGGTCAACCGGCCATCGCGCAGGACCGTCACACCGTTGACCACCAGGGCGTCGATTCCGCGGGCAAGCTGATGTGGCTTGGAAAAGGTTGCCGCATCACCGATCGAAGCCGGGTCAAACAGCACCACATCCGCCATGGCGCCCGGTCGAAGTACCCCCCGATTTCCGAGGCCGAAACGCTCGGCGGGTAATGAGGTCATTTTCCGGACCGCCTCCTCCACGGGCACACTCCGGCCGTCCAACACGGCCCGCACATAACGGGGAAACGTGCCGTATGCGCGCGGGTGCGGATGATCATGGGACAACGGTCCGTCCGGCGCGTGAATGGACCCGTCGCTTCCCAGCATGACCCAGGGTTCGGCAAGTATGCGCCACATGTTGTCCTCGCTCAGGCCGAAGAAAATACCGGTGGTCTGTAATTCATCCTTCTCGAGTACGCGCAACACCACATCCACGGGCTCCAATTCCAGTTCCTTCGCCACTTCGGGAATCGGACGCCCCATGAAACATTTGTGATCCGGATGGCGCGTCGATCCGAGATGTACGCCCGACCAATAATCGGGATCATGCTGTTCCAGCAGTTCCGCCCGAATCCGGGATCGCGTATCCGGATCGCGTATCCGGCCGAGGATGGCGGCATGATCGCCTTTCAAGGCCCATTCGGGCAGCACAATATCCAAGTCGGTGCAACCGGCCGTGTACGGATACCGGTCGGCGGCGATATCGAGGCCGCTCTCCTGAGCCGAACGGATGGAATCCAATACGGCATCCAGTTTATGCCAGTTCTGCCGCCCCGAGGTTTTTAAATGTGATATCTGCGTGCGGCAACCGGCGGCCCGGGCATAACCCAGTGTTTCATCAATCGCCTCCAACAGGGCGTCACCTTCACTCCGCATATGCGTGGCGTACAGGCCGTCATACCGGGCAACAATCCGCAGCAGTTCCGCGATCTCTTCCGGCGGGGCAAACCGGCCCGGAATATAAATCAGTCCCGTGCTAAAACCGCGCGCGCCCTCCTCCAGGCTTTCCTCCAATACCGCACACATACGGCGCAGTTCATCGCGCGTTGCCGGACGACCCTCGTAACCCATCACCCCCGCACGCAAGGTGTTGTGCCCGACCAGCATAACCACGTTTACCGCGGGACCGACCTCCGTCACGCGCTCTCGATAGTCCGCCACACTTTTCCAGTCGCCGGGATAGTCATGAGCCCCCCAATCCGCCGGCAACCGGTATTCGCCCATGAGCGGCGCGGCAGAGGCGCCGCAATTCCCGACCACCTCGGTGGTGATGCCCTGGAACACCTTCGACCGCGCATCTGGCTCAATCAACACATACGTATCCGAATGCGTGTGCGCATCAATGAACCCGGGGCAGACATATCGGCCATCCGCGCGGATTTCCTCTCCCGCAGGAACACCCGACAGATCCCCGATCGCTGCGATCCGGTCTCCTTGCACACCCATATCCACGTGTTGCGGCGGGTTGCCCAACCCGTCGAACACGGCGCCGCCGGTAATTTTGAGGTCAAGAGTCATGGGTGGTTCCCGGGACGGATGGGACGAACCCCCGTGGGGCGGGATGAACCCATCGGTCGTCATACGTCCTCGTCTTCCTCTTCGTCCTCGTACTCTTCCTTGTCTTCGTTTTCGGACACTTCTTCGTTTTCTGCCGCCTTGTTCCTCGGTTCGCCACCGAGCATGATCACCACTTCCTCCTGGACCTGTTCCAATTCCGAAAGCTTCAGTTCCGGATCGGGGATCAGAAAGGTTTCCCCCGTCTTGCGGTGTTCGTACACGCGCACTTTCATGCCGTCGTCACGGGTCTGAACATCCTTCTCTGTGAGCAGCCGGCGGCGTTCGAGCATCACGGCCAGGATATAGATGGTATTGAGTGCGCCGGGCGCCCCCTCCTCCATGAGTTTGCGCAGCAGGGATTCGACCGTCTCCTTCTTCAAGGGCTCCTCGGGCGGAGGCGGCGGCACGCGAAATACGCTTTGCCAGACGCTTAAGGCAGGTTCTTCCTTCTGCCGGCTCCAACACGGCTCGCAGTAGTCGTCGCGCTGATATCCGTCGGAGCCGAAGGTCAGCCGCGAATATAATGTTTCCCGGTCCGCGAAGGGTCGTCCGCAATCACCGCAGCTTTCTCCGCGCGCACGTATATCCCAATCCTGTGTACGTTCGATCATTTCCCTCCCTTCGCGTGGTCTATAAGATGTTCAGCTCCCGGATGATATTCCGGAATCCCGATAACCCGGTCATGCCCCATCCCTCTCCCGGCCATGGGCCCGGCCCCAACCCGCCTAAAGCCTAAAAGAAGCGTAAAAGTCTAGACTCGCCGCCTTTATGCCGTCAAGGAGCAGTCGGAAATATTGTTAATTTGCGGTTGATCTTCCAACCGCGAATGGTATGGTGCATCCGCTAGTTGAGAGAAGGTCTTACGTGAGATGGTAGATTGTCAGTCGCCCGCAGTAGTCGGTGCTGGTGATGATCTGAAACCCGAACGAGTCGGGAACGGTCACCAGACCTCCCCCGCAGCAGAAGGAAAGAGTAGTTATATGGCCACGAAGTTATATGTCGGAAACCTGTCGTTCGAAACCACCGAAGGTGATCTTCTTCGCATGTTCGAAGAGGTCGGGCAGGTAACCAGTTGCACGCTTATCATGGATAAGGGCACGAACAAGTCCCGCGGTTTCGGGTTTGTGGAAATGTCCACCCAGGAAGAAGCTAACAAGGCGATTGCTGAATTCAATGGGAAATCGGTTGACGGCCGTCCCTTGACCGTCAACGAAGCACGTCCCCGCGAAGATCGTCCGCGCGGCGGTCGCGGCGGCGGTTTTCGTCGCTAATACGCGAAATACTGGAGCGGGTATGGGGCAACAGCCCCATACTCGCTCTTTTTTTTTGAGCGGCACCATCACCCGGTCCGCGCTCGGTTCCCGCGGCGCACAACGAGGCGTCTACCTGATTTCGAATTCCCCGGATACTTCCACCGCCGGTTGACGGCCCTCTCCATGCAACCGGATGTGATGGACATGAATGCCCTCGGGAACATCCCTGATGAATTGATCCAAGGAACGGCGCTCATGGATGATGGGACCGTCATGCAAATAATCAACCAGGTACGGAAGCATTCGGTTAACAGGATCCGGTAACGCCCTGAAAGCCAGATGGCGGACGGATTCCACCCGGACACCGAGTTCTGCTTCATGCAGCAGTCCCGCCGTCGGCAGGTCAAATTCCGCAATAAAACCGACCGTAAAACTCCGTGTCATCCGAATGCGCTCACCCCATATCCGCGGGCCCATCATCCGCACCCGTCCCCGGATGAACACCTCGGCTTCATTATCACCCACTTCAATCGATTCGACATCATGTAGATCCAGTATAAAGCGGCCTCGCCTTCTGGTTTCCTCACGGATACGTTCGCGATTCTGATCCAAGGCCTCACGGAGCAAAGCCAATAGATCGTCTCCGGATACCGAAAATGTGAGTTCCGGCAACGTGACGCGCGTATGATCCGGATCGCCCTCAAACGCCATCGGTTTCGCAACAACCGTAATGGTCAGGTCCGGGACATCCGTTCGGCCCTCGATACGGATATCCCCGCCTCCATCCGCGCGGGCTTCGCCCTGGTACGTGAACATATCCGGCTCTTCCCGGTTGATCCGGGCGCTTACTTCGGCCTCTTTAAGACGGGCGCTGAAATCCCGCTGTTGCGTCGCCAACAGACCGGCCCGGCCGTCGACCGAGCCGTGATGAATCAGGATTTCCCCGTCATGAAAGCGTACCGCTTCCGCGGCAAGCTCCAATTCCGGAGCCTGGTCCACCCCGATCCATTGATCGTCCCTCCGGGTAATTCGCGCCGATCCCGCCCACAACGAGCCCCGCAGATCGGAACCCGCCCCCCCCTCTTCCGGGCACAGGCGATAGACGAGCGGTTCCAGCTGTATCCCGGCATTCTCTATACGAAGTGTTTCGCGCGCGCGTGTACGTGTCCAATTCAAATCCCGCACATTCAACGGTTCCGGCATGTGCAGGTAGGCCACCGGATGGTCATCGTCCAGGCGCACCGAAAACAACGGCTGTTGTAAATCCAACAGCGGGATGGAAATCCGGTCCCGATCGTTATCAATCACCAGGTCTCCCACCCGGCCCGACAGCTCTACCATCGCGCCTTCCCGGAGAATCCGGCGTTCTTCGGCCAGAATAAGAGTGGCTTGAGGACGGGCGCGCACCTGGGACAACTGTGCCGTGGCGGTTTGATCGTCATAGTCCAGGGTGGCCGCGGACAGCGAAATGCGGCCGTGCGCGGTCAGTTCCGGACCCGTACCGCCCCGATGCCCAAGGCCGGCATGCAGCGCCGCCTCGCCGTCCTGAACGCCGGATAACACGACCTTTCCGGACCGCAATACGTCTCCCAAATGTAGCGTAACGGCTAATTGGCCGTCCCGCCATTCGTCATTCTCGAATACCGCATCTTCGATATGGATGGCGCCGGCTCGTGCCGAAGTGCTGAATTCAATCGCGTCCTCGAATACAAACGTGTGTTCAGGCTTCAGTTCCGCTGAGGCGACGAGCTCGGCCCGCGTGGGCATCTGCCACACGCGCCTCGGACCGCGGGCCCGGCCGTAATCCCGAAGGTGAAACAAGGCGCCCGGAATGCGATACCATCCGCGTGCGCGGATTCGGTGTTTCGGATCGTCCGGTACGGATTCCAGGATTCTGAAAACCCCGAGGGGCAGATTGCGATATTTATAGGTGATTGGTTTGTCGGATACGACCCGCACATCGCGGAACACCACAGAGACCTTGTTTTCCTGTTCATCCGTGCGCGTTTCGACATGTGCGCCCAGGTACAGCGTGGAACCCGCCGGAATGCTGAAACGGGTACTGCGGCTGATTTGCTGAACCGCCGCTTCCTCAAAGAACAGTTCCGCTCGAAACCGGCCGGATGCAAGCCCTTCCAGCGCAACGCCTTCCGGGCTGTCACGATCATAGGTTTCGCGCAGGGTATCAAACGTGTACCAGCCGGGAATGTTGTTCAATGCCAGCGCAAGCAACAGGAACAACACCGCATACAGGACCATTTTGCGCAGGCAACCGGATTTCTCCGGAGATTGGGTGTTCTGTTTCATATCCACGCACACGTTTCCTATGCTCTCTTCACACGGTAACGGCGTCCGCGCGGATCGACAACCCAGAAGGTGGATTCAAGAAAAGAAACCGGGACGCGGGTTAAACCCTTGCGGATGACATCCGAGACGGTCCCCCCCGTCCCGTACAACATGCCGCCGTCCAGGTCGGTAACCGTTTCTCCTGCGCGGTCGGATATGCGAACCCGGCAATGATCGCCTTCCGGCCGGAATACCTGCAGACGCAGGGCTGTTTGAAGCACCCGGTACCGGGCGGCTTCCCCGCCGTATGTTTCCCGTTTATCGGCGGCCAGCAACAGGGCGGATTCGTCTGGTTCGTTCAATGCGGGATACCCGTCACGCTCCGCCCACCAATCCTTTCCCAACGCGCGATCCAATCTTCCGGTTTCCTCTTCCAGGTAATCGTGCCGCGGGTCGAGAGGATGAACCAGAGGGGGGCCGACCGCATGCGCCAGACCGGACGGCAACGCTCGTTCCGACTCCATCCACTCATTCAAAATCCGCACATCCTCTTTCTCCCTGGCCGTCAGACAATCCACCCGCCAACTTCGGGTCAGTGCATCGGCGGATAACGCGCGCGCATTCCACAGGCACAAAACGCGAAGGGGGAAAGCGTCCCGTTCCGTGCGCCATTCCTCCGGCGTGGCCGGCTCCTCGAAACGGCCGAAAGGAATGATCAGATACAGGTCCCCCGCCGCTTCCGTTACCGCGACATACGCGGGACCGTCATGGATTTCCTGCCCCGGATACAACAAACGGATATCGCCCGGCCGGACCTCCTCCCCGGCCTTGCCTTCCTGGAAAGAAACGGGCTCAGGGAAATCATCCACGCCGCCATCGCTCTCGCGCAGCCGGCGGTCCAGAGCCCATTCGTCCAGCCAACGGGCCAATCGCTCCCGCTGATCCGGCGTACTCGGCGTCACTTTTATAAATGGCCATCGGGTCATGATGTCACACTTCCGTATCCCGCCTTCCCCCGGCGGACCGAAACGTCTTCCATATCCATAGAGAAATGCCGCATGCGAAATTCCGGAGATATTTCCGAATGAACCATTTTTTTTATTTGTTCATAAACATGCAGGGCAAAAACGGTTTGTTCGGCGGCCCCGGCGATTTCCGCTTCTTCCCGCACGCGAACGGCAATTTTCCTGAAAATATTCTGGTACGCTGTATAGAGAACCGTCTTCCCGCACCCGGCGGCTTTCAGAACACCGGCATGAGACAAAGGCATCCCCGACGCCCGGGCGGCCAGGGCGACTCGTTCCCGCGGGACAAGACCGGCCAGTACTTCTTCCGCCATGCGATCGGCGGCCTCCTGGATTTCCTTCTGCTCGACTTCGCCGGACGGATCCAATGTTCCCGGAAGCAAATCCTCCGCGGTGAGCACCGCCCCGTTGGCCACGGCCACGGGTTCCTGAAGCGATCGCATCCATGGGATGGCATGTTCATGACGCAGATATTCGCGCACCACATCACGCATGAGCACGGAAGCGCCCGCCTCGACAATCCGCTCCCAATGGGCTCCCATGTTGTTTGCCCGCTGAAACAACCAATCCTTGTAGCGTTTGCCCGCGCGCGTCTCATGCACGCACAAATGGATTTCAAATCGATGCCAGGCATTGCGCGGGGAGAGAAGATCGCCGGATACGCGCACCGGTCCGCTTTGGGGCAGGCAACGCTCCACATAGCGCCGGAAACGATTCTGTCCAAACCGGCACAGATGCGCCGCCGTGCGTTCCGAACACAGGTCAAGAGCGCATTGCGCCTTCCATTCACGCCACGCCGCCTCACCGCTCGTACCAGAATCGATCCCCATGCACACCCTCCTTTTCGATCGAATCATAGGGACAGGTACCCAAAAAGGAAGGGCAAATTGCGCTGAATCCCGCCCCCCCATACCGTGTCGCGTGGCGGGTGGCGGGTGTCGCGTGGCGGATTTTCAATCCTAATCATAATCTTAATCGTAATCCTAATCTCCTTCCCCCTCCCCACTCCCCGAATTTATTTTCACTTTTCCCCGGAATTCGCCCGGCCCCGTTTCTTTATAGGTGTGGAAGCCATGATATCGGGCGGATGTCCGATCGCGAAACCACAACCAAAAACACAGGAGGAATAATCATGAGCTCCATGAACCATGTGTTCCTGATGGGGAACCTGACGAGGGATCCGGAAGTACGGCAGACGCCGTCTGGAACGGCTGTATCCGATTTGGGTCTGGCCGTGGACGATTCTTACCGGAACAAGGACGGGGAACAGGTCGAGCGCACCTGTTATGCCGACATTGTGGTCTGGGGGCGCCAGGCGGAGACCTGCGCCCAATATCTGAAGAAAGGCGCACCGGTCATGGTCGAAGGCTGTCTTCAGTTGGACCAGTGGAAAAATGAGCAGGGCGAGAATCGAAGCAAACTTCGCATCCGGGCCCGGCGGGTACAGTTCCTCGGCCGGCAGAACGGGAAAACGGCTGACCGGAACGGCGAGGCCGTCGCGGCGGTAACCGGAGTCGACGGGGATGACGACCCGTTCTGATCCGGGTCCGGCCCTCGACGGTTGGCGTGGCGTCGAGGACGTCGGGGCGGTCCCGGTGCGCATCCGGGACCCGCCCGGCGCCTGCCTGCTCGCGGTGGATCTGGGACAGGTAGGGCGGGGCCGCTGGACCCGCCGGAGAATGGGTTGTGACAGGCCGAATCAGCCCGGCTCGGCGGTCGCAGCGCGACCGCCCTACCTGCCCGCGGTGGATTTAAAATTGGTAAGGCGGGGCCGCCCGGTCACGGGGCAGCTTCCGAGCGAAGCCGGACGGACCCGCCGGAGAATGAATGGAGACAGCATAGAGCACAAAGGAAACAACACCATGAACGAGAAATCGGCAAACAAAACGGATTCGTACAAGAGAAACGAAAACATCTGTTATTACCATCCCAACGCGAAGGGAACGGGTTGTGCCGTTCGTGTTGAATTACGCATGAACCGGGCGCCGGGAGATCGCTACAACTGCTTCTTTCTGGAAATGGCGCGGCAGAAGAGCGTGGCCGGACGCACACCCGAGGGGCGCCAGCCCGCCACATTTGACTGGGGCTCGAAAATCACCGTCAAACTGGACTTCACGGACGTCTGTGAATTCCTGACCGTACTGGACGGCCGGGCGATGGAAGCGGGAGGTAAACGGGGCGGCCTGTATCATGCCGCGGGGAACAGTAATACGTTGATCGGATTCCAGCGGAATGCCGAAAACGGGACCTATTCCCTTCGTCTCTCCAAAAAGAACGGAGGGGAGGAAACCGCCCGGAAACTGGGCATCACGTTGAGCGAAGCGGAAGCCACGGGCTTGCGGACCATATTTCAAATGGGCCTGTTCTTCATCACTTTTCATGCAAGTCTTTTTGACCGTGGCCCCGTACTTGACGCGCGATCCAACGGGACAATCCAATCGGCTCTCCGGTAATCGTGCTCTGAGCCCCCATACCCCAGTCGCGCAGGGTCATACGCTGCTCGGCTGTTTCCACGAAGTACAGCCCAAAAGGGGGAAGCTCCTCGCTGACAACGGCCTCCACGGTCGTCCCATCCTCCGCCTCCGCTTGCACGCGCCAGGCGGTGAACGAACGATCCCCATGCGTGATGATCTCTTCATCCGCTTCCTGGCGGATCCACTCATAATCGGCATCCACAACCTCTTCATCGCCGCCCCGCAGCCACCTCCGACCCAATCGAATCGGATCCTCGAAGTCTTCAATCTGAAGGATCATCTCATGCGGTTCGCCCGGGCCCTCAGAAGTTTCACGCGCTAAATAGTTGATCACCACCCGGGGTTCATCAGGCACACGCACATCCAGTTCGAGCCAGCGGTACGCACGCCGACGGGAAAATATCGTGCGCCGTACCTGCTCCTGCCCCAGGATGGACATGCGCAGTGTGTGGGTTGTGTTATCCGCCTTGTCCAAAACCTCATACTCGGCCCAGGCGCCCTCCACGAACTGAAACATATCGCCGACGACAACGGGGGGCGGATGACTCGGCCTGAGCGATTCGCCGGCATCGGCTGACGCGGTTTGCGCCATGAATGAAGACGATGCCAGAATGATTCCAGCAAGGATTGCGTGATGGATATTTTTCACGGGTTGCTCCTTATAATTATCTCTGCCTCTCTCGATTGCGTCTCTATTTTGACGACAATGAAAGTTAATTATTCATATGCCGGGCAAGATAAAGGATTCTCCGACAGGAGTACGCCTGCGCCGTCCGTTATAATCAGCGCGATAAAACCAAGGGAAGCAGAGGGCGATACCCTTTTCGAACACGGCTATGAGCCGGGTTCATCAATCATCCGGATGCGGCGGGCGTGGCGGCCGCCCTCGAATCCGGTGGTCAGCCATGTGTCCACGATCTGCAGGGCCAGGTCGAGGTCGATCGTGCGCGCGCCGATGGAGATCATGTTGGCGTCGTTGTGTTGACGCGCCAGCCGGGCTGTTTCGAGGTTCCAGCATAACGCACAGCGGATGCCGTTGACCCGGTTGGCCGTGATGGCTTCGCCGTTACCGGATCCGCCCAGCACAATGCCCCGGTCGCATTCGCCCTTCGCCACCGCCTCGGCGGCCGGGCGCACAAACACGGGATAATCCGCGGATTCAGCGGAATCGGTTCCGAAATCGACCACCTCGTGCCCGCGCTCGATCAGATGCTGTTTGATCCGTTCCTTGTATTCGTATCCGGCGTGATCGGTGCCCAGCGCAATTTTCATTCCACTTCCTTCTTCAGTTGGAACCCTGCGAAGCAGTGTCTCCCGAAATGACGCGCTTCAACAATTGCCGGAATCGCGTGTCCCGGCGGATGGATTCCAGGTCCTTGTCCCGCAACATCCAGTCATGATCGACATAACCGAGTTCCACCGCCTTGAACAGCGCCCGGAACGCGTCGTCTTTCCTCCCAAGCAACGCGTAACTGCATCCGAGATTGTACCAGACCCCGGATTCGTCGGGACACAGACGGACCAGTCGCTCGTCCACTTCAAGCCCTTTCTGGTGCTCCCCGACGCCCGTGTACAGATCGCCAAGGGCTTTCAGGATCCGGGCATCGTCGGGACAGCGGTTATTCAGTCCCTCCAGGAAATTCAGTTCGACCCGCACTTCGGGATCGTCGGCTTTTCGGGCGCCTTTCGTCATGATGATCCGTTCCTCTCGTCGAAATCATACCCTACCGGAACGTCCGCGTGAAGTCGAATGGGCGGGCGGGTGGCGGGGTGGGCGGCGCCGGCGTATTTCCATCGG
>SLKG01000110.1 GCA_007134735.1 Kiritimatiellia bacterium | reverse complement strand
TTCCGACATGCCGGATCGATTGATCCCGCTCCCTGCTGGAGCAGGGAGCTACGAAGAGTACCAAATCCCTGCCCGCCCTCGTGGCGCCCTGCTCCAGCAGGGCGCTCTTTCGTACCGACATGCCGGGTCGCCCGATCCTGCTCCCTGCTGGAGCAGGGAGCTACGAAGAGTATCTAATCCCTATTGAACCCCGCACCCATTCATGCTGTAGTTATTTAGAAATGCTGTTCCATTCAAACGACATCATGATCCGTTTCGGCTTTGCCGTTCTTTCATTCCTCCTGATGGCAACCGTATCGTTTGGCGACATCACGTCGGAAGACATGGCCTTTCTTGACGACCTGCAGAAACGCGGCGTTCGTTTTTTCTGGGAGGAAGCCAATCCTGCGAACGGGTTGATTTATGACCGCGCCCGCTTTGACGGCTCAGACGGGTCGCCCGATCGCGTGGCCAGTATCGCATCCGTCGGGTTCGGGCTTGTCGCGCTGTGTATCGGACAGGAACGCGGATGGATTGATCCTGCGGATGCCTATGAACGGGTGCGCACCACGCTGCTCTATTTGCGCGACGACATGCCGAACGTGCGCGGTTTCTATTATCACTTTGTCGATATATCCACCGGGGAGCGCGCGTGGAACAGCGAATTGTCATCGATCGACACGGCCCTTCTCATCGCAGGGGTGCTTACGGTTCGTCAATACTACGAAGGCACCGAAATCGAAAGATTGGCCACGGACATCTACGAACGCGTGGAATGGCCGTGGATGTTGAGGAACGGACTCTTCTCGATGGGCTGGAAACCGGAATCGGGATTCCTTCCGTATCACTGGAACAACTATTCCGAACACCTCATTCTCTACCTGCTGGCCATGGGTTCCCCTACCCATCCCATTCCCACGGAGATATGGCATAACTGGCGCCGGTCGCCCTTCATCAATTACGGGGATCGGGCGTTTCTGGCTTGTCCGCCGTTGTTCACCCATCAGTATTCCCAGAGCTGGATTGATTTTCGCGACAAGCGCGACGCGTATGCCGATTATCATCTCAATACCATCCTGGCCACGCGGGCCCAACGACGGATGTTCATGGACCTCACCCCGGTCTATCCGGCCTACGGCGAAGATGTGTGGGGATTGACCGCCTCCGATTATCCGGGTGGATATGTCGCATGGGGCGGGCCGCCCGAAACACGGATTGACGGGACCGTAACGCCCTATGCGGCCGGCGGAGCCATTGCGTTCACTCCGAACGAGGCCGTGCACACGCTCCGTCACATGCACAAGGAATACGGCCATGTCATATGGGGAGACTATGCCTTTTCCGTTGCTTTCAATCCGCACACGGACTGGATGTCCGATTACGTGATCGGTATCGACATCGGCGTTACCGTCCTCTCCGCCGAGAATCACCGCACCGGTTTTGTCTGGGATCTTTTCATGCGGAACCCTGAAATCCAACTCGCCATGGAGCGGGCCGGCTTCGTCGACACGACCCCCGCGCTTACGGATGCCGATCGACAATATTTGGAGGACCTGGCCGCCGACACGTGGCGATCCATCGAATCCCTGGTTCATGAAGAATCCGGGTTGCCCTTCAATGACCGGTCTCGCCGGGGCATGACCTCCCTGGGCCACATCGGCTTGCATCTCACCGCTCTCGTGGCCGCGCATGAATTCGGATTAATTACGCGCGACGAAGCCGTCCAACGAATAACGCGGATGTTGGAAAGTATACACCGTTTCCGAACATGGCGCGGGTTTCCGGCAAATTGGAATCACTTGGACACGCTGGAGCCCTCGGGGACCAATCCATGGATATCACCGGCCGCCGCCGGTTACCTCGCCGCCGGGCTGATCACCGCCGCCCGCGCGTTTCCCGAAACCGAATACGCCGCGCAATCCCTGCTGGACGCCATGCAATGGGAAGCCTTTCTGAACGACGATCGCAGCGCGCTTCACGGCGGCTACAACCCGATCACGGAAACCTTCCATGACGAATGGATGCTGTCCTCTCTTGCCGCGGATAGCCGGATGGGCGTATTCATGGCGCTCGCATCCGGCCGGGTTCCAGAGAATCTTTGGGATCGCCTCGACCGAACACCGAAAAACCGTTATCACGTTGAATACCTCAAACCCGGTTGGGACGGTGGGGGGCTGTTCATGGCTTTTATGAGCGGTTTATGGCTCGACGAATCCGGGACCATGGCTTTCCAGTCGGCCCGTAATTTCGCCTATGCCCAAATCCGCCACGCCGCGGAGCTCGGGATGCCAGTGTGGGGCTGGTCCGCCAGTGATTCCCCACGCGACGGATTTTTGGGAGCGGGCCGATTACGCGACGCGATCGTCACACCGCATGCTTCCCTCCTCGCCCTGGAACACTATCCCGTACCCGTCCTGGCCAATCTTCGCAGGCTCGAGCAGATGGGAATGCGGCATGCTGAGTGGGGATTTTACGAAGCGCTCGACGTCCAAACCGGAAGACGCACGGACAACATCATGCACCGGCATCAATGCATGTCCCTGATCACCCTGGCAAACTATCTCAAGGACGATGTCATCCGAAACTTCTTTGAAAGCAATATCACGATCCTCGAAGGCCGTCATCGTGTCCGCGAATTACGCGATACGCCGTTCAATGGAAACCGTTCCGTCTATACCCTGCAATACACACCCTTGGATATCCGCTGATACGGCATATGACTACAAGGTAAGTCTTTGCTGAATATCTAAAAAAATGGCTTTACATACTTGGAAGTACGGCCTATTTTTATCCTGTAAACGATTACACAGGAGTGCGCATTACATGCACGTCACGTTGCACGATGTTTGCCGGAAAACCGGTTTTTCCACCGCAACCGTATCCCGTGCCCTGAACGGGAGTCCGCTGGTTGCGGAGGATACCCGCAACCTTGTGGTCGAGGCCGCCAAGGAACTTGGATATCAACCAAGCCATGCCGCGCGCATGTTGAAGCTCAAGCGGGCGGACATGATTGCCGTGATCTTTCCGGAAATCGATAGCGGTTTCTTCACGGAGGTACTGCGGGGAATAGACGAGACGGCGTCCGAACACTCCTATCATCTGATGACCGCGTTCACCCACGGCCCGGACGATGAGCGAAATCTGATCAGCCGGTTTGTATGGGAGCGCCGCGTAGACGCGCTTATCCTTATGAACCTGACACTCCCCGAAGCTTATCTGCGCGACTTGTCCCTCTGGGAACATCCCATCGTACTCATGGATCGGCCCGTTCGCATGGACAACATGTACTCCGTCAGCATAGACAATCGGAACGGGGCGCGGGAATTGACCAATCACCTCATTGAGCACGGCTATCGCCGTATCGCGTTTATCAGCGGACCGAAAGGAACATACGATGCCGATGAACGCCTCGCGGCATTCCGGGAAACCATGGGTGAGAACGGATTGGAAGTGAACGATCGTTTGATATGGCCGGGTCAATTTACGGAAGCGAGCGGAAGAGACGCGGTAGCGCGATGGCTGGATGCGGACAACCCTCTCCCGGACGCTATTTTTGCCGCCAATGACGCCATGGCCATCGGGGCGCTGAGCCTGTTGAGGGAAAGAGGCTTCCGTGTACCCAGGGATACGGCTTTGGTCGGTTTCGATGATATTGATACCGCCGCGCACCTTGGGTTAACCACCGTTCACGTCCCGATGAGGCGAATGGGCTCCATTGCGGCCCAATTAGCCGTCGATCAGATTTCGCAAAACAAATCCTTGACATCGTACCGGCTACCGGTGGCATGCGCGGTGAGGTCGTCCTGCGGGTGTCCAACAGGCGTATCTTCGGATCCAGCCGCCGCGGATAAAGCTAAACGGGAGGCGCTGACCTAGACCATTTTGGGGTACAGGGAGTTCGACGAAGGCCGGCCGCATGGCAGGCGGGTATTTTAGTAAAAAAATGTAAAAAAGGAGTTGCCTATGATGTGATGCCCTGATAAAAGGGATTGCAAAAGTGGAGTAAGAGAACGGTAAAAGGAGAAACCATAACAAGGAGAGGTGCATGAAGTTCACGATGAAATTATTGTTCACAACGGCGATCGTTCTGGGCATGGGTGTTTCCGCCTATGGCAATCTGTTGCTGAACCCCAGCTTCGAGGATGGCACCGGTCAAGGCGGTCATATAGACGGTGCCGACATCGACGACTGGACAGCATGGGGCGGTGATGGCTGGTGGGCTGACAATGAAGTCCACGACGGCGACTGGTCTATTCGCCGTTGGAGTCCTGGCCTCGGCATATACCAGGATGTCTCCGACATCACGCCTGGCGGCACATACGAAGCGAGCGCGTGGTTCTTCGACGACAGTGGCGAACCAATGGACGGAGACGCGTACTTTGAATTGCGTCTGGAATGGCGAGAGAACGATACCACCCTATCAACTGACGTGATTGGTACGTTCAATGGCGGGGGCACGCTGGACCAATGGACCGAAGTCAGCGGTTTCGGCACGGCGCATCAGGATGCCGAGTACGTCCGGTTTGTCATCAGTACCGAAGGCACAGGGGATCCTTGGGGTCGCGGTACGTTCGACAGCGCGACACTGATCCCCGAACCCGGCACCATGGCCATGCTTCTGCTTGGCGGTTTGGGCCTTGTTTGGGCACGTCGTCGTCGTGTGAGCTAAAGATACTTGGAGCCATGCGGCTTGGAAGTCCAGGCCGCATGGTATCCAGCATTTGAGTAGTGATCGAGTGGCCATCCCGGGCCGGGTAGGTGGATTAGTCCGGGATGGCCACAGTTCTTTTCCGGCATAGGCATCTCTGAAATTACGGACGCCGTTTAGTCAAAGGCAGGAAGGATTGATTATGAATTCACGTCGCATGATCCACCATCTCGCACACTCCTGTAAAAGTGTTGTGGCGTCGTTGTTGTTGTATTCCTTAACGGCAGGAACTCTCTTTGCGGATAACGACGAGTCCGGTGAGCTTCTGCAAAATCCGGGATTCGAAGCACCGACAATACAGACCGGGTATTCCCTGCTCCGACCGGAAGGCTGGCGAATTTTTTCGAGTCTCGGCGGTTCCGACGAAATCGGCATGAGCACGGAAATTACGCATGAAGGCAACCAGGCGCTACACATCGCCGCGCAGGGCGTCTCCGGTTCGTTCCAGGGAATCGGACAGGTCATTCCGGTCACCCCGCGAGGCACCTATGAATTCACCGTATACATTCACAAGGACCCGGAACAACCGTTGACCGGAACCATAAGCGGGCGTTTATCCATCGAGTGGCACGACGAGGACGGAAACGAAATTGAACGATCCCGCAGCGACGAATGGTGCCGCCGCATCCTCCGACGACCCCGCTGGGAACAATTCAGCCTCCAGGCGCGCGCGCCCAGAGAGGCGGCTTCCGCCTTCTTTGTCATCACACAGTCCGATGGGAACCGGCCGATGGACGGCGGCGCATTCTACGTGGATAGCGCCTCGATTCAGCGTATCCGATAAACGGCCTCGAATCGGTCCAGTCTTTTCGGATTCATGGCCTGGATGCCGTCCGCTACCTACTGTCTCGCGCGGTCTACAATTGAATTGATTTGTAATCGTTAACAGGTCATTGTTATCCGCGTATTCTACTATGGGAGACCCGATATGCTGGCTAAAACTGCACATGTTTACCGCAATGATCGTTGCGCATTCACCCTGATCGAATTATTGGTCGTGGTAGCGGTAATCCTCATGCTCATCGCCATACTGGTGCCGGCCTTGCGCACCGGAATGGAGCGTGCTCGAAGTGCCCGCTGTCAATCGAATCTCAGACAGCTCGCCGCCGCCATCAACCTCTATGTGCAGGATCATAACGGACGCATGCCGTTGCTCCATAGAACCGACCTGGAGAACGTTTGGAGACATCAATATCGGCAGTTTGAATTTCTGGAGCCGTATATTCCGCGCCAATCCGACGTTTATCAGTGTCCCAGCGCGACGGAGTATAACAGCGGAGAGGCTTTCCACGGGGTTCAGGGCGCCCTGTATTGCCACGGTCCAGTCCATGACCGGGTATGCACCGATTATAAAATCGCCGATAACGCCACGGGAATTCAACCCGGAGGTAGTGTCGCGGAACCCGGCAGAGGTGTGGCGGGTCATCCGATCTGGTCCTTCAAGGATCACGGTTGGGTCGTGGTGGCCATTGACCTCGAATTTGAAAGCACCGAGGCCATTCACGTGGACGATTTTGCACGGCACCAGGGCGGTTACAACGTGGCCTTTCTGGCAGGCAATGTTAAGTGGTTTCCGGAAGATGAATTAGAGGGGGAAGATCCATACGGGAATGTGTGGTGGTTTCGCTGGGGATTGGACCCGGAGCTATAAGCCCCCGAACCGGAATATCGTCATTCACCTTCATCTCATGTGTATTATGAAAACCTGTACCTATAGCCTGGTTGTATTTCTGACCATGATTGTGTTTCCCCTCCACACGCTGGGAGACGAGGATACGAACATCTTCCTGGACGATCTCCAGAAACGGGGGATCCGCTTTTTCCTGGAGGAAGCTCATCCGGAATCGGGATTGATCTATGACCGCGCACGTTTTGATGGTTCCGAGCATCCCCACGATCGCGCGGCCAGCATGGCCGGAATGGGATTTGCGTTAACGGCCCTGTGTATCGGACAGGAACGCGGCTGGATTGACCCCGACACCGCCTATGATCGGGTTCTGAACACGATGCGCTTCATATGGGAGATGGAGCAGGTACGGGGTTTCTACTATCATTTCGTGGATATCGAAACGGGCGAGCGCATCTGGGATAGCGAACTGTCCACCATCGACACGGCCCTGCTGGTTGCCGGCGCTCTCACGGCCGGCGAATACTACAAGGGTACCGAGGTCGAAACGCTGGCCCGAAAAATTTACGAACGCGTGGAATGGCCGTGGATGCTGACCGACCGCGGGGTGTTCACGATGGGCTGGACGCCGGAAGAAGGATTCATCCGGTACTACTGGGGGTATTACTCGGAACACAAGATGCTGTATTTGTTGGCCATGAGTTCCCCCACCCACCCGGTTTCGCCCGAAGTCTGGCACAACTGGCGTCGGTTGCCCGTGATAACCTATGGCGAACGAACCTTCCTGGCATGCCCCCCCCTCTTTACCCATCAATATTCCCAGAGCTGGTTCGACTTCCGCAATCAGCGGGACGCGTACGCGGATTATCATCTCAATACCATTCTGGCCACGCGGGCCCAGCGTCAGATGTTCATGGATCTCTCGCACGTCTTCCCTAAATTCGGTGAAGATCTCTGGGGACTGACGGCTTCCGATTCTCCGGACGGCTATGTGGCCTGGGGCGGTCCTCCCATGACACTCGATGTCCCCATTGACGGCACGGTCACACCGTATGCGGCCGGAGGAGCCATATCCTTCACGCCGGACGAGGCCCTGCATACGCTTCAGCATATGCGGAATGAATACGGTGACATGATCCTGGATCGCTACGGTTTTTCCATTGCCTTTAATCCGCATACCGGATGGGTACACCCTGATATCATCGGCATCGACATGGGTGTCACGGTCATTTCCGCCGAAAATTACCGTTCCGGTTTTGTGTGGGATACGTTCATGCGCAACCCGGAAGCGCAAAAGGCGATGCGCCTCGCCGGATTCCGCGATATCGCTCCCGATTTATCCGAATCGGACCGGGACTACCTGGAAGCCCTGGCCCAGGATACGTGGTCGTCCATTCAGAATCTGGTCCACCCGGATTCGGGATTGCCGTACGTGGACGAAACTCATCCCGAGGAAACATCACTCGGGGATATTGGATTGTATCTGACGGCCATCGTGGCCGCGTACGAACTGGATCTGATCAACCGCGACACGGCATCCCAACGGGTGGGCCGGGCGTTGAATAGCATACGGCAGTTCGATACCTGGAAGGGGTTTCCCCCGGCTTGGAATGTGTTGGATGATGGAACCCCGTCGCCGGATAACCCGTCGGTGTCCACGACCGAAGCCGGTTTGCTCGCCGCGGGACTGATCACTGTTGGCCAGGCCCTTCCGGAAACCGAAGAAACAATCCGGCCCTTGGTCGAAAACATGGAATGGGATCAATTCTACGATGAGAACCGGAATGCGCTGCTTGGCGAATTCGACCGGGCACACGGTCAATTGAACGAGGACTGGATCCTGTCCCCGCTCGCCTCGGATTCCCGCATCGCGGTATTTCTGGCGGTGGCAACCGGTCAGGCACCGTCGACACTCTGGGACGGGCTCGAGCGCAATCTAAAGAACCGGTACCATACCGAATATTTTGCACCCGGTTGGCAGGGCGGCGGATTATTCATGGCGTATATGAGCGGTTTATGGCTGGACGAAGCGGGAACACCCGCGCTCCAGTCGGCGCGCAACTTTACCTACGCCCAAATGCAGCACGGCGAACAGCTCGGTTTTCCCGTGTGGGGATGGTCGGCCTGTATCGCGCCGGATGGCGAAGTCCTCGGCTGGGATACGCTCCGCGACGAGATCATAACACCGCACGCCTCAATCCTGGCCCTCGACCAATACCCCCGGGAAGTGGTCGCCAATCTCCGGTCCTTGGAGCGGCTGAATCTGCGCGACCCCAACCACGGGTTTTATGATTCCGTCGATGTCGGTACCAGGCAAATCGCGGAAACCTTTCTGAATCGGCATCAATGCATGATTCTGATTACGCTGGCCAACCATCTCCGAAACAATGTCATCCGCAATTATTTCCAGGCCGATCCCATCGTCCGGGAAGGCCGTTACCGTATCCGGGATTTTCATAAGCCGCCGTTCGCCCATGAGCGTTCGCTGTTTTCCCTGCACCCGTCCCCGCCGGATATCCGGGTCCGTACCCCGAAACAGGCAGTCGCCTTTCCATATGACGGATGGGAACAGGTTGAATGGACCCATATGACCGCGGACAATGCTTACGACTCCGGCAACCGGACTGAGGGCAATGAGGTCGAGGCCCGTTTCGCATTTGCCTGGGACGAGGATCATCTCCATTTCACGGCAAGGCTCACGACGTCGGCGGTTGCAAACGAATATCCTGACGATGAAATTGCCAAGGGCAACTGCGTGGAATTATTCCTCAATCCACAAAATGATGGGTTGCGTTGGAAAGGAACCGACGATTTTCAGTTCGGTTTCGCCGTTGAAGACCGCGTGTGGGAATGGTTTAATGAAGCCCATGAGGATGTGGGTGCCGTTGTTCGTTCATCCGACCACGGGTACACCGTGGAAGCACGTATTCCCTGGACCACGCTGAGGATCGAGCCCGAAGCCGGCGCCGTCCTCCAGGTCTCGCCGGCCATTCACAGCGTGGATGAGGATACAATGGCCGGGTTGAAATTGAATTGGGACTGGGAACCGGCCGGTCCCGGCGTCCGTCTGGGGCAACTGGAGTTGGTGGAGTGATGAGCCATGGTCATGATGCTGCATAGATTAGTTTATCTGCATTATTACACCGCGCTAAACCGGCTGTTCCGGGCTTTGCTCGCCGCTTTTCTCGTCGTGTTTATCTGGACCGCGGGCTGTGCGCCACATCGCCCTACCCATACGGAGGATGGGCGCATCCTGGTTCGCTACTGGGAGAAATGGACCGGATTTGAAGGCGCGGCCATGCAGGCCGTGGTGGATGATTTTAACCGTTCGCAGGACCGCATCTTCGTCGACATGCTGACGGTCAGCGAGATCGACCAGAAGCTGATGCTGGCCATCATGGGCGGTCATCCGCCCGATGTGGCCGGACTCTGGTCCCATAATGTCAATGTGTACGCCGAACGGGGAGCGCTCACGCCGCTCGATTCGTTCCTGGACAGGGCGGGTATTACTCAGGATGACTACATCCCCGTTTTCTGGGATTTGTGTGAGCATCGCGGTTTTATGTGGGCCCTGCCCTCTACCCCGGCCTCGCTGGCGCTCCATTGGAATAAACGCCTGTTCCGGGAGGCCGGTTTGGATCCTGACCGCCCCCCCCGATCGATTGCAGAACTCGAGGCCATGAACGAGCGCCTCACCACTGTGAGGATCGTCCGTGACGGTGAACGCATGGAAATCCCTTTCTCCGAACTGACGGAGGCCGAACGTGAAGCACAGGCCTTCACCGTACTCCGCATGGGCCATCTGCCCGATGAGCCCGGCTGGTGGATCCCGATGTGGGGCTTCTGGTTCGGCGCGGATCTCGCGGCCGATGACCGCACGATCACCGCCGTGTCCCCGGAGAATCTCGAGGCGTTTGAATGGATTCAAATGTATCCCCGTACCTACGGGCTCCACAATTTACGTCGCTTTGGATCGGCATTAGGGGCCTTCGCGTCGCCTCAGAACGCCTTTCTGGATGAACAGGTCGCCATGATCCTGCAAGGGGTTTGGATGTTCAACTTTATCGATCGCTACGCGCCCCACATGGAATGGGGCGTGGCGGCATTCCCCTCGGTCGATCTCGACCGTCTTCCCGATGTGACAATCGTGGAATCCGATGTGCTGGTGATTCCCAACGGCGCCACCCATCCCAAGGCGGCCTTCGAATTCATACAATACGTCAATCAACGGGATCCCATGGAGAAACTGGTCATTGGACAACGCAAATTCAGCCCTCTCGCGGAAACCAGCGACGATTTCATTGAGCGTCATCCCAATCCCCACATTGAGACGTTCATGGAACTGGCGCAGAGCTCGGGGGCCCGCTACGAGCCCCGGCTGTCGGTGTGGAATGAATACCGGGACGAGATGGTGGTGGCCGCCGAGCGCATATTTTCCATGCGGGTGACACCGGAAGAAGCGCTGTCGAGCGTGGAGGACCGCATTCAGCGAAGATTGGATCGCGTCATGCACCGATGGGACCTGATCCGCGACGAACGCTTACGGGAGTGGAGTGAATATGACGCGCGGTGAAAGACGTACATTACTGATCGGACTGGCTTTTATCAGTCCCTGGATCATGGGTTTGCTCCTGATGAACCTCTATCCGGTGCTGGCTACCATGTATTATTCATTCACCGACTACGTGGTCATGGCGCGGCCGATCTGGATCGGTACACTCAACTACCGCGAAATGGGAACCGACCCTGTTTTCTGGCAGTCCCTGTACAACACGGTTTCGTATGCCCTGATCGCCATCCCGCTGGGTTTGCTTTTTTCCTTTCTCATTGCCGTTATGCTGAACCAGGCCATGATCGGCCGCTCCGTATTCCGTACGATCTTCTTCCTGCCGGCCATGGTCCCGTTCGTGGCGGTCGCCATGATCTGGCTCTGGGTTTTTCACGGTCAATTCGGCATTCTCAATTACGGACTTCAGCTCATTGGCGTGGATGGCCCCAACTGGCTGGTGGATGAACGCTACACAAAACCCTCGCTCGTTATCATGTCCATCTGGAGCGTCGGCGGCGCCATGGTCATCTGCCTGGCCGCCCTGCAGGATGTGCCCCGCCAACTGTATGAATCGGCGGAACTGGACGGCGCCTCCTTCTGGAGACAGGTATGGCACATTACCATACCGATGATTTCTCCCGTCCTTTATTTCAACCTGATCATGGGCATTATCATTTCGCTCCAATTATTCATCCAGCCCTACATCATGTTCGGTCCGGAAGGCGGTCCGAACCGGTCGGCGCTGTTCTATGCCGTGTACCTGTACGAGAACGCATTTTCATACGGTAACATGGGCTATGCCTGCGCCATGGCCTGGGTGCTGTTCATGATTATTGTCATCATGACGTGGCTGGCTACCCGCTCCACACGCAAAAGGATCTATTATGCAGGGGAATAACGTGTTTATCCTAATCAAGCGTGCGATACTGTACCTGCTGCTTTTCGGCGGCGCGGCGCTGTTTCTGATCCCACTGCTCTGGATGCTTTCCACGGCCTTGAAACCCATTGAGCAGACCATGACCATGCCGCCTCAATGGATTCCCTACCGCCACTATGTGGAAATCGACGGAGAACGCGTCGCCGCCCGGCCGGGCCCGGCCTACCAGGAAGACGGACGGGAGTGGATACGGGTCATGCCCGAGGGTGAAGAAGACTGGCGGGTCGTGCCGGCGGACGAGGTCGAACGCGCCGTATCCCCGCGATGGGAGAATTTCGGCGATGCCATCCGGGCCATGCGCTACTTCCCTCAGTATCTCCGCAACACGCTGGTCCTGGTGATTCTCACCGTGATCGGCACGGTTTCATCCAGCGCGTTGGCTGCCTACGGGTTCTCCCGCATCGACTGGCGCGGACGAAACCGGGTGTTCCTCATCGCGCTCGCCACCATGATGATCCCGTTTCCCGTTATTATGGTTCCCATGTACACGCTGTTCCAGACCATCGGCTGGATCGGAACCCTGCGTCCGTTATGGGTGCCGACGTTCTTTGCCCAGGCGTTCAACATTTTCCTGCTCCGTCAATTTTTCCTGACCATTCCCAAGGACCTTTCCGATGCCGCACGCATCGACGGGTGCGGCGAATTCCGGATTTTCATGCAGATCATCCTCCCGTTATGCAAGCCCGCCCTGCTGGTCGTCGGATTGTTTCAATTCATGACCACGTGGAACGACTTTCTGGGCCCCCTCATCTACCTGACGGAGCAGGAGAATTTTACACTCGCGCTGGGCCTGCAGTTCTTCCAGAGCCAACACGGGGGAACGGAATGGCATTATCTCATGGCGGCCAGCACCATCGTGGTCCTGCCGGTTATCGTCCTGTTCTTCTTCGCGCAACGGCAATTCATCGAAGGCATATCGATGACGGGCGTGAAGGGATGAGGGTGATCGTAGGGGCATCGCTTGCGATGCCCCTACATTCCAACGATTATTTGGGGACCGGTAGGGCGGGGCCGCCGGACCCGCCGGATCAAGGGTTGTGACAGGACAGATCAATTCGCCTCGGCGGTCGCAGCGCGACCGCCCTACCCTTCCAGCGATTATTTGGGGACTGGTAGGGCGGGGTCGCCCTGTCACGGCGTAGTTTTCGAGCGAAGCCGGACGGACCCGCCGGGAAACAGGATGAGGCCGATTGGATGAAGAACATATTAGAACCTCTCGACGCCAACGCCGCCGCCTGGGTGAATAACACCCTGGCCGCGATGGATATCCGCGAACGGGTCGGCCAATTGCTGATCCCGATTTGCCATGTCCCGTCCCAATACGAGGAAATACATGCGTGGTCCCGGGACATTCCTTTCGGGGGCCTTTTCGTCGGGCCCACCCGTTCCGACGAATTGCGCGATCATGTAGACCGCATGCAGGCCAACCACCCGGTTCCCCTCATCATCGCGGCGGATCTTGAATACGGCGCAGGCCACGTGGTGGACGGCCTTACCCGCTTTCCCGATCCTTTGGCCCTGGCCGCCACCGACGATGAATCCCTCGCCTATCTCATGGGCCAGGTCACAGCACGGGAAGGACGGGCGGCCGGCATTCACTGGACTTTTGCCCCTATCACCGACGTGAACCGGAATCCGGACAATCCCATCACGAACACGCGGTCCTTCGGCGATGATCCGCAACGCGTGGCCCGGATGGCTTCCGCCATGATCCGGGGCCTCCAGGATCACGGCATGGCCGCCTGTCCGAAACACTTTCCCGGAGACGGCTACGACGACGTGGATCAGCACATCACCACGTCCATCAATCCCCTCACCATGGACGACTGGGAGCGGGAATCCGGTCATGCCTTTCGCAGTGCCTACGAAGCGGGCGCCTGGACCACCATGATCGGCCATATCGCCCTGCCCTCCCACGATCCGAAAACGGATCCGCGTGGTGTTCCGCGACCGGCGTCGATCAACCCGCGCCTTGCCCGCGATCTGTTGAGGCAACGCCTGGGTTTCGGTGGACTCGCCGTGTCCGACGACATGAACATGGGCGGCGTGGCCGGCTATATGAATCGAAGGGACCGCCTGCCGGCCTGCGTGGAAGCCGGGTGCGACATGATCCTGTGCCATCAGCGCAAGGAGGATTTTCAGATACTGTTGAATGCCCTTGATGCGGGAACCCTGTCCGTCCGCCGTGTTGAAGAAGCCGCGCGCCGTGTACTGGAGTTGAAAGCGCGGTTGAAGCTCCACGAGAAGCAAACCCCGGAAATCCCGTCCGATGCGGAGCGTGCGCTATGGCGAAAAGCCTCCCGCGACATCGCAAACCAGGCGGTCACCCTGGTCCGTGATTTCGGTCATCGGCTCCCCCTCCGCGATCTGAAACCCGGCAGCCGGGTCCTTACGGTAACACTCGCCGTGGACGACATTGACCTTCCCGTTGTAGACGAAGAACTTCGCGCCCGAGGATATCACGTGGACCATCTCCTAAATCCGGTGGATTACACATTTGTAGATACCGTACGACCGTATGACGCTGTATTCGTGAATTTTGCGACCAAAGCGGGATGGGCCATCGGCACGGTCCGCACCACCGGCGCGTATAATCGCCTCTTCATGTTCGGTTTCTTTATGGAACATCCCCGGACGGTTTTCACGTCATTCGGCTCGCCGTATCACCTGAGGACGCATCGCACCCTGCCGAATTATATCAACGCGCACTCCTCCGGCGCGGACTCACAGCGGGCGGCGGTGGCGGCATGGCTCGGGGAACAACCCATCAATGGAAAAAGCCCCGTATCAAGGCTTGAATACGATGCAACACTATACCACCATGATCGCGAATAAATCATCAAGACCCTTACATAATGGAGTATAAATACTATGGACAAGGCTAAAGAAAAGCGCCTGTATCAGACCGATTACGGTTATTTTGATGCTGAAACATCGGAATACGTAATTACGCGACCCGACACGCCCAAACCCTGGATTAACGTAATTTGCCCCGGTGATTACGGGCTGACCGTATCACAGGCCGGCAGCGGGTATTCATGGCGAACCCACGCATCGCTGAATCGTATAACCCGTTGGAACCAGGACTTGGTTACGGACGAATGGGGAAAATATTTATATATCCGGGATGAGGCCGATGGATCCTACTGGTCCGCCGGATGGAAGCCCGTATGCCGGAAACCGGATTCCTATGCCTGCCGTCACGGTTTCGGGTACACCACCCTCGTGAGCGTCAATAACGGCATTCAGAGCGAGTGGACACTGTTCGTGCCTCCGGATGAACCCGTTGAGATATGGTCCCTGAAACTTACCAACCTGACGCGTCGGGCGCGGTCGTTAAGCGTCTGGTCCTATATGGAATGGTGCCTCGGCGAAGGACCTGACTCTCACCGGGAGTTCCATCGCACATTCATTGAAACATATCCGGACCGGAAGCGAGGATCCATCCTGGCCGGCAAGCGCCTGTGGGCCGTTCCCAATGCCAAGGGACAACATTGGAACCGGTCCTGGGATTACACGGCCTGGCACGCGGCAAGCGGCCCCGTCTCGGATATCACAGGAAGCAAAAGCGCGTTCATCGGCCAGAACGGCCGCATTGGCGCCCCACAAGCGCTCGATAAAGGCGCCTATCTGCAGCCCACCACGGGGAAATGGGATGACGGCGTGGCCGGAATCATGTCCCGCGTTAAACTCGCGGCCGGGCGCAGCCGAACCATACATTATACGCTGGGCGCATCAAAGGACCGTCGACGGGCGCTCACCCTGTCCAAAAAATACCAGGATGCAAAAGCCGTCACATCGGCCCTCCGGGATGCGCGGGAATTCTGGGCCGACTGGCTCGAGCGGTCCCGGGTGGATACGCCTGATGAGGCGTTTAATCTTCTTGCCGATAAATGGTTGAAGTATCAGGCGCTCTCTTCACGCATCTGGGGGCGCACGGCATACTACCAGGCCGGCGGAGCGTACGGATACCGTGACCAACTTCAGGACAGCCAGATCTTTCTGCATCTGGATCCCGAACGAACCCGCCGCCAGATACTGATGAATGCGAGCCGCCAGTATAAATCCGGTATTGTTCAGCATTGGTGGCATCCGCTTTCGGATTCCGGACTCAAATCAGACTATTCCGACGATCTGCTGTGGCTTCCCTTCATTATGGCCCACTATCTGCGCGAAACCGGCGATTTCCGTTTGTTGAAAAAGGCTGTTCCCTTCCTCGATGATGACGGCACGCCGTCCAAGAGCACGGCACCGCTCTATGAACACGCCCAACGGGCCATCGCAACATCACTCAAGAATCGGAGTCGCCGCGGCCTGCCCCTCATCGGCGTAGGCGATTGGAACGACGGTTTATCCGCAGCCGGCTGGGATGGAAAAGGAGAAAGTGTATGGGTCGGCCAGTTCCTGTTTGGCGTCCTGAATCATTTCTCCGAAATCATCCGACATGCGGTGAAGCAAGGGGTACTTCCTGAAAGTGAGAAGAAATACATTTCCGCTTACCGCCGGGAAGCCGAAAAATTGCGCAAAGCCGTAAATAAGCACGGATGGGACGGTCAATGGTACTGGGCCGCCAGTTCCGACGACGGGACACGCCTGGGAAGCCGGCAGTCGAAGGATTGCAAAATCCATTTGAACCCGCAAACGTGGGCGGTCATGAACGGACTGGTTCCCGAGGACCGCAAGAAAAAGGTCCTACAGTCGCTCGAACGCATGCTCTACAAGAAATACGGCCCCCTGGTTCTGAATCCTTCGTACAAGACGCCCGATGAACGGGTCGGCTATCTCACCCGGTATGCTCCGGGCGTACGGGAAAACGGCGGCCTGTACACCCATGCCGGCGTCTGGGCCGTTCAAATGGAATGCTTCCTGAAACGCCGCGAAAAAGCCTGGAAGCTCTTCAAGAGCTTCTGTCCGGTCTATCGCGGTATGGAGCCGGACCTCTACCAATGCGAACCCTACGTAACCCCCGGCAACGTGGACGGACCCGACTCCCCGTTCTTCGGACGAGGCGGTTGGACCTGGTACACCGGCTCGGCGGCATGGATCTATCGGATCATGACCGAATGGTTCATCGGCGTCCGCCCTGTCTGGGACGGTCTACTGATTGATCCCTGTCTCCCCCCGCACTGGGACGGTTACACGTTCACCCGTCTCTACCGCGGACACACCTATCGTATCCGCGCCCGGGTGAATAAGAAAAAGGGCCGCAGTCGCATGCCGGTCCTGACACTGGACGGCAAACCCGTGGACGGCAATATTCTGCCCGTTCCCAAGGGAAAACGAAGGAAACACGAAGTCGAGGTAATCATACCGGGCTGATGCGCCGGTATTTTGAATACTATAAAAGCGTTGAAACATCATATTAAGGAGAATCAATAATGAGAAGAAAGACTATCCTGTCGGCCGTTCTAATCGCCGGACTTATGGGAATCTCCGGTATCACCACCACGTTTGCCTGGATGGCGAACGACTCCCTGTCCGCGGGAGTGCTGTGGCAACAACAGGCCGGCTCCATCTCACCGAATGCCAGCTACAGCGGGGCCGCGCTGCAATACTGGCCGATGCTGGACCAGGTCATTCAATTCGGTTTCGCCCTCGAGACCGAAGGAAACCGGAATGCCAGTGTCCATGCCGAATTCCAGCATCACTTCCTCCGCAGACCCACCGATCTCCATGCCCTGTTCCTGGGCGGAGGGCTCTTTTATGAAGATTCCCCGGGAGATGACTGGGTGGCGGTCTACGCCCCCCTGGGGTTCCGTTTGCAACTCCGGGAATACCCGGTGTCATTCACCGTGAACACATCGATCCGTCTGTTTATTGATCCCGAAACCATCTTCGAGGCATTTGATGAAGTGCGGCTCGGGGTGTTCTACACCTTCTGACCTATCCGGTGGCCAGGTCCTGGGCAAAAGCCGGAAACATCGGGACGGCGGTCAGATTATTCTGGCATCCTCCCGCGTATTCCTTAAGATACGCGGAGTGGATGCATGGTCTATTCAGATTGTGAGGGTTTGTGGCTAAGTTTCTCTTCATCACCGGCGGCGTGATTTCCTCCTTGGGCAAAGGCCTGACGGCGGCCTCCATTGGACGGCTCCTGATCGATCGTGGACTCCAAATCCGCATGCAGAAACTGGATCCCTACCTGAACATCGATCCCGGCACCATGAGTCCCTACCAGCATGGAGAAGTCTTTGTCACGGAGGACGGCGCCGAAACCGATCTGGATCTGGGTCACTACGAGCGGTTTACGGGTCTCGAAATGAGCCGGAAAAGCAACTACACATCCGGACGCATATACTGGGAGGTACTGGAGAAGGAGCGCCGGGGAGATTATCTGGGTACCACCGTGCAGATGATTCCCCATATCACCGATGAGATCAAAGCAAAGATCCGTCAACTGGATGATGACGGGGTGGACGTCGTTATCTGTGAAATAGGGGGCACGGTCGGGGATATTGAAGGGTTGACCTTCCTCGAGGCCATCCGCCAGATCGGTTTAGAGGAAGGGCGGGAAAACGTGATGTACATCCACCTCACCTATGTGCCTTATATCAAGGCCGCTGGAGAGGTAAAAACCAAGCCTACGCAGCAAAGCGTGGCCAAATTGCGGGAAATCGGGATCCTGCCGGACGCGCTCATCTGCCGGACCGAGGTCGATTTGTCCGATGACGTCAGAAAGAAGCTCTCCCTCTTCTGTAACGTGCCCCATCACGCCGTCATGGTTGAACAGGATGTAAACCACACGATTTACGAGGTTCCGGTGGTCTTATCTGAGCAGGGTCTGGACGACCTGATTCTCGTTCATTTTCGACTCGCCCGTCCGTCCGCCCATCTGGAGGCCTGGCAGGCCATGGTGAACAACGTGATCCAACCCGAGGGCTCCGTCCGTATCGGCGTCATCGGAAAATACGCGGAACTACAGGATGCGTACAAATCCATTTTCGAAGCCATTCACCATGGAGGGGTGGCGCATCGTCACCGCGTCGAAATCGTAAAGATCCCCGCGGAAGAAATCGAGGATGGCAAGGGATTGGACCGACTGACGAACGTGAGCGGGCTTCTCGTGCCCGGGGGGTTCGGCAACCGCGGCGTGGAAGGCAAAATACGCGCCATTCAGTCGGCCCGCGAAGAAGGCACGCCGTTTCTGGGAATTTGTCTCGGCTTGCAGTGCGCGGTGATTGAGTTTGCGCGTCATGCTGTCGGCTTGGATGGCGCTCATTCCACGGAAATTGATTCATCCACTCCGCATCCCGTTGTGTGCCTAATGGAAGAACAGGAGGACTTGGCCGACATGGGAGGAACCATGCATCTCGGCGCCCATACCTGTTTTATCAAACCCGGCACGTGCGCTTATGAAGCGTACGGGACCGAACGCATTCGCGAACGCCATCGACATCGATATGAGGTAAATCTGAAATACCTTCCCCGGATGGAGGAGAAGGGACTGTTGGTTTCCGGTCGTTCGGAGGATGGGAAACTGGTCAAAATTATCGAACTGAAAGACCATCCCTGGTTCGTGGCCACACAATTCCATCCCGAATTCAAATCTCAACCCTTGAATCCTCATCCGCTTTTCAAGGCCTTTGTCGGCCACGCCATCGAAAAACAGGCCGTTCCATCGTGAACGAAACACTCTCGCACAAGCTTTGGCGGGAGAACCGGGACCTGGCTGAACGCATTTATCGGCATCCCTTTGTACAGGCGCTGGGTTCCGGCGAACTTCCCCTCCAGCAATTCCGCGCCTATATTGCGCAGGATGCTTTCTTTCTCGAAGCGTTCGCCCGTGCCTATGCGCTGGCCATGGCCCACAGCCCGGACCGGGAAGGTCTCTTCACCTTCTACGAGCTGCTCGGAGGCGGACTCCAAGAGTTAAACCTGCATTCGGGATATGCTCGGAAATGGGGCGCGAATATTCATGATGTCACGCCGATGGTCGCGACAACCGCCTACACCTCGTTTCTTCTGGAAACGGCGAAGAGCGGCGATATCGGCCTGATATGCGCCGCCATGACGCCCTGCATGCGGCTCTATGCTTTTCTCGGACAACGCCTGGCCGCCACATACGGAATTCCTGACCACGATTATGCCGATTGGATCATAACGTACTCTGATCCTGAATTTGAGAAACTCGCGATCCGGCTGGAGGGCCTGCTAAACCAATACGGGAATAATGCGCAAAATACCCATCACGCCTATCAACGGGCGATGATAATGGAGTACGAATTCTTTGACGCGCACATCTCGTCCCCGGGAACATGACCGGTTCCGGTCCGCGCCGCTTCCTCACGCCTGTGCATCCGGGACCAAAACGCTCATTGATTTCGTCTGGACATCCACGACCACATCCCGATCGGCCTCCACCAGTTCCCCGTCTATCTGTATAGGCGCCGACTGAGCCCGTTTCACGGTCATCCGGCGAAATCGTCGAGTGACCACCTCGTTCAGGGAGTCAAATGAGCCCGTGAATAAACGATGTAACTGGGCAAGCACCTTTGGAGCGTCGGTCGCGGAAATGACAACCAGCTCAAGAAATCCATCGTCGGGCGAGGCTTGCGGGGCAATCCTCGCCCCGCCGCCGTACTGGGTCAAATTCGCCACGGTGCAGACAAGAGGCGACTTGAAATGCAATTCCTCCTCCTCGTCCACGATCAAAGTGAACGGCTGACGCTTATACTCGAAGAATTCATATACGGCGGCAAACACGTATGGCAAGATCCCTCGAACCGGTGACTTTTCGAATGTGCGCACGATAGCGGCATCCCACGCCATACTGCACGTCACGAAAAAGGGTTTTTCATTGGCGCGGCCCACGTCAATTCTTTGTTTCCGGGCATGTATCAAGGCCTGTACGGCCCGTTCCGGCTTCAAGGGGATATCAAAATGCCGGGCAAATCCGTTTCCGCTTCCGGCCGGAATAACCCCCAGAGCCGTTTCCGTTCCCACCAACACCGATCCGATGGAATTCACCATCCCATCTCCACCTACAACGATCACCGCATCCTTACCTTCTCGGACGGCGCGTTCCGCTTTCCTACGGCCGTCTTCTATGCTCTCACTGGTATCGAGTTCCACCGTACAGCCGGCATCCGTCCATTGCCGCTTTAGCACATCGAAGAGATGCGAACCGGGACGGCTCAGCCCGGAGCGGCTGTTGATCAGAATCAACACACTGCGTAACATAAGGGGCTCATTCTTTTGCATGCACATAATGGTGATCTAATGAATCTCAATGATCAACATGGAACATTCGCGAAAAGCCGGAGATGCCGCGACAAGCCCGACAGAACCAGATTCAATTCCGGGCTGCGTAGCCGCGCGTGAGAAGGCGTGGTGGATCTGGCCTACCGTCCTCCGCATCCACCACGGGTAGGTAAGGCGCGGGCGCCGCACGCGCCAAGCCCATCGATCCGGCCTGACCCAACCCTTAATCCGGCGGGTCCAACGGCCCCGCCCTACCCGCCCAAATCCACCGTGAGAAGGTAGGGCGCGGGCGCCGC
>SLKG01000085.1 GCA_007134735.1 Kiritimatiellia bacterium | reverse complement strand
TATTCGTATCGTCGGTCATGACGCCGATCCGCGTGCAGGCGAGGTCAAAGGTCTCTTGCCAGGCGTCTTCAAACGCCGACCGCCGGTCGGACGCCACGGCAAACAACAACTCGTAGTCTTCTCCTTCAAACAACGCGTGATCGAACGAAGCCGACGCATCCGCGCGCACCGAAGCGGAAACGGGAACAGCGGACCGATCCAGCACGGCGCCGAGCTTGCTGCGCCGCATGATATGCCGAAGATCCGCGGCCAAACCGTCACTGACATCAATCATGGCGGTCGCCCACTTCCCTTTCCTCAACCATATCCCCTCGTTCAGGCGCGGTTCGAAATCAAGATGCCTCCCCGCCCCGCTGCCTCCCAGCGATCCGGTCACATAAATCACGTCGCCCGCTCCCGCGCCTTCCCGCAACACCGCCTCGCCGCGCGGGACCCGGCCCACTCCGAACACGTGCAGTTCCAGCGCCTTCGCTTCCGCCGTGTCTCCCCCGACAATCGCGGCGCCGTAGGCGCCGGCCAGGCGCTCGGCGCCCGCGTACACCCGTTCCAGGAAATCATACGGCGTCGCGCCCGGCGCCGCCACGTTCAGCAACAACCACATCGGCTCGCCGCCCATGGCCGCGAGATCGCTCAGGACCCGACCGACCGCCTTGTGCCCGATCCGCTCGGGCGCTTCGCCCGGCCGGAAATGAACGCCTTCCATCACCGGATCGGTGGTCAGCAGAAAATCGTGGGTTCCGCCCTCCACGCCCACCACCGCGGTATCGTCGCCCACACCCGTGCGCACGTCGTCCCGTGCCGCAAGCCGCGCCGTGAGCCGGCGGATGACTTCCTGTTCGCCGAGATCATTCAGTTTTTCGGATTCCTTCATGTGCCTACATACGCCGCCCGTTTCCGGGCGGCCAAAAGCGCTCCCGTTACACATAGCCCAGATACATCATGATCCCAAGTGTTACCCCGTTGAACAGGATATGCATGATCACCGGGACCGCGATCGATTCGGTATGAATATAGGCCAGCGACAAACCGATTCCGAATATGAACAACGGAACCATGGACGGAAGATGCCCGTGCAGGAGGGCAAACGCCGCGGACACCAGTATGATCGCAGGCGCCGGCCCCCAGAACCGCGCGAAGACCGGCAGGGCCACGCCCCGGAACACCACTTCCTCCACAATAGGCGCCAGCAGAACCGCCAGCAGGACCATGTAGACCCGGAATACGCCCGGTTCCATGTCCATGAACAGGCGCACGACATCCTGCGGTGTCGGTTCATGACCGGTATACGATAGCCAGGCCTGGTACAACAGCATGTAGAAGAAAATCGCGGGAATCACCGCCATGTAGCCGGCAATCCCCTGCACCAGCCGCTTCAACCCGCCGGCGTCATACGCCTCAAACGCCGCCCTCCACGAAACACCCCGCAATCGGATCAGTATGACCAGAAATACGAGCGGAGCCCAATGCATGGCCACGCTGTGGCCCACGAACAAAATCCCCCGTTCGCGCATCACGTCCGCCCAGCCCATCAGGCCAAGCACATACGACACGATCAACAGGACCCCGTGTATGCCCACGATCAGGAGCAGGATATGCGCGAGATCGAGCCATTTCCACGGCCGTTGCTCGAGACGGCGCACTTTCCAATCCCAGGCCCGCGCATGCCGGGACATGCGCGACAGGATAAGAAGATTGACCAGCAACCCCGCCAGCACCAACAACCCGTAAAACACCACAATCGAACGGGCCTGATCGAACGAAACCGGATGGGCCGTTGCGAGGGGCATAATCTGGAGGAACGTTTCCCGCATGAATTACCTTCAGCCGGCCGATGATTGCGTTGACGCCATATCAGAAACCGGACCCGGATTCCAGGATTTCACGCACCACGTACGTGCGTTTGCTTTGCGCTTCATGGTAGGTCCGGATTTGAATCTCCGCCAGAAGTCCCATGCTGATGAACTGCATGCCGAGGAAAACCAGCATGACCGCCGACATCACCCAGATCGGGCGCTTGACCAGCTCGGAGGCAAATACCGTGCCAAACAGCAGGAATGAAAAATGGCCGGAGAGCATGACCGCGAAAATAATCAGGCCCGGAACGGCAAAAACCGACCCGATCTTACCGAACATCTGCATCGGTCCCATGCTGTAGCGCAACAGGAACTTCACCGTGATCAAATCCAGAATGACGCGAAATGTGCGGGATATCCCGTACTTGGACTGACCGAATTGCCGGGCCTGGTGACGCACTTCCACCTCGCCGACCCGGCCGCCGACCCAGCTTACGAGCGCCGGAATGAAACGGTGCATTTCCCCGTAGAGATGAACGTCCTGCAGGATGTCGCGGCGATAGGCCTTCAGCGTGCATCCGTAATCATGCAGTTTCACCCCGGTAATCCAACTGATCAGCCCATTGGCGATAATGGAGGGAAGACGGCGGTTGATAAAGGGGTCTTTCCGGTCGCGGCGCCAACCGCTCACGACGTCATAGTTCTCATTGAGCTTTTCCAGAAGCTTGGGGATATCGTCGGGATCATTCTGTAAATCCGCGTCCAACGTCACCACGATATCGCCGCGCGCATGATGAAACCCCGCGCTCATGGCGGCGGTCTGTCCGAAATTGCGCCGGAAGCGAATGAGCCGGTAATGCGGATACTTTTCCGCGCATGTTTTCAGCAAATCCCATGTGCCGTCCGTACTGCCGTCATCCACGAGAATAATCTCGTAGGACCGGTCCAGGCCGGACAACGATTCATGAAGCCTGCTGCAAAGTGGTTCGATGCACTCTTCTTCGTTATACACGGGAACAACTATGGAAACGGCCACCATGGGTGATTCCTCCCCTCATTGTATCTGCTTTTCCGAAAACACTATGTGCGTATCAACGCCCAAAAAGCAATGATTTTAAGAAGCCCATGATGTCCCGTATGAACGGCATGAAACCCGCTCCCTTCCGCCCCTCGGCCCCCGGATATCCGGTCGCGGTCATTTGACCGGATGTAAGAGCATGCGTACAGTGAAGTCATGGATCATCGTTTCAATCGGCGCCAATTTTTGAGAATCGGGCTGGCCGGACTGGCGGGCGCCCGCCTGGCGGGCCGGGGACATGCCGGCCAGGTTTCCCCGTCCCCCCGCGGCATGCCCCAGCGGCCTCTTGGCCGAACCGGTCACTCGGCGAGCCTGTTCAGCCTGGGCGGGGAAGCGACCGTTGAACGATCCGGCCGGCGGGATGATGCCCTGGCCATTCTGCATCGGGCGCTGGATCTCGGCGTAAATTACATCGATACCTCGCCCACCTACGGCAACACGGTCAGCGAACGGCATATCGGTGAGGTCATGGCGGAACGACGCGATGAAGTCTTTCTGGCCACCAAAACGCACGATCGATCCTACGACGGCACCATGCGGCTTTTTGAAAACAGCTTGGAACGCCTGCAAACCGACCGCCTGGATCTCTATCAGATTCACAATGTTCGCACGGCGCGCGACATCGAACGCGTGTTCCGGCCCGACGGGGCCATACGCGCCCTTGAATCCCTTCGAGACCAGAAAGCCATACGTTTCACCGGTATTACCGGTCACCGGGATCCGGACGTATTACGCCGGGGCATCGAGCAATATGATTTCGACTGCGTGTTAATGGCGCTGAACGCGGCCGACACGCATCACGCGTCCTTCCAGAAAAAGGTATTGCCGGCGGCCGTGGAACGCGAAATGGGTATCATTGCCATGAAAGTGCCGGCATTGGGCCGGATCCTCCGGCCTGACGGCATCCGCACCATGGAAGAGGCCTTGGGATACGTCTACAGTCTTCCCATCAGTACCGCCATCGTGGGCATATCCACACTGCAGGAACTAGAGGAAAACGTCACCATCACCGGCAATTTCCAACCCTACAGCGAAGATACCCTGACCGAACTGGCCCAACGCACCGCCCACTATCACGAACACGCTTCCTGGTTCAAATATCATTGGTGAACGGGCGATGATTCTGTCTTCCCTCGTCATCCGCGTGTCGGGTGTCGGGTGTCGTCCTCGAAGACAACCACGGATGACACGGATAGCACGGATACCCGATCCCTTAACCGACCGGTGACCCGCGTGTCGCGTGTCTTAATCCTAATCCTAATCCTAATCTTAATCTTAATCGTCCCGTATCTCGTCCCCGTGCGCCCCGCATCCTGTACCCCGTGCCTCGCATCTCGCATCCCGTCTCCCGCATCTAATGCCTTTATCCTTGTCTTAATCCTTGTCCCAATCCTTGCCTTCTCGGTTTACGACTACGGCGACGACTACGGTGGACGATTATGTCTTCACTCGTCATCCGTGGTCGTCGCCGTAGTCGTCCACCGAAGAATCCGCACAAAGCCCCGACGCGAAGCGATCAGGCTCTGCCTTCTGGAGGGACGCGCTTCTGCGCGTCCGGTCACGCGGAAGCGTGACCCTCCAAGGGCGGAAAAGGAATGCCCAATGAAATCCGATGGATATTGGGTGTTCCTTGTTGGATATTGGATATTCAGTCGCCCCCCGTGTCGGGTGTCTTAATCCTAATCTTAATCCTAATCTTAATCTTAATCTTAATCTTAATCTTAATCGCCCCGTATCTCGTACCGCGTGCCCCGTGCCCCGCATCCCGTATCCCGTATCTCGCATCCCGCATCCCGCATCCCGTATCCCGTATCCCGCATCTAATGCCTTTATTCATTCACCCTTAACACGGGATATGTAATCGTGTACATTGGGTAAAAACCGGAAAATTTGGAGCGTCATTTTTTTATTTTCTTCAGTATGAGAGCGCTCTCAATTGTTATGCGAGGTGTGCGGTGAAAAGAATACAGTATGTGTTGTTATCCTTTCTTCTCTATCTGTGTATCGGATCGGCCGATGCCAATCTCCTGCAAAACCCTGGATTCGAGGAGGGATTCTGGGACGATATTCCGCACTGGAACCGTGAAGGAAATGCCTATATCGAATCTTGGGCGGCCGAAACCGGGGCTCAGGGACTTGCCTTTTACGGATGGGAGAATGAGGGCCGTATTGCGCAAGAGGTTTCGGCGGCGGGTTTGTCGAACTACACCTTTTCCGCTTCGGGGCTGGTGGAGACCAGTTTCCCGTTGGATCAGATGGAGGTGGAAATCCGGCTGGAATTCTGCAACGAGGAGGGTATCGCTCTTTCCACACACACCACCGCGGTATCCGGTCCGGACGAGTGGACGCGGTACAGCCTGACGGCCGTCGCCCCACCCGACACGGTTGTGGTTCGCGTGGTGATGGCCTACCAGGGCGAGAAAGGGTCAGGCGGGGCGATATTATGGGACAATGCGGAACTGGTCTCGGAATCATTCATTGAAGGGCCGGGAACATACGTGTCCAAGTCCGGCACACACGTGTATCCCTTCACGAACTGGACGACCGCGGCCAATACCATCCAGGCAGCGATCGATGCCGCGCCCCCCTATGACACGGTGTATGTGAATGACGGAATCTATACCCAGGCCGTTCACATTGTCGTAGACAAACCTCTTTTCATTCAGAGTGTAAACGGGCCGGCGTTCACGATAGTGGACAGCGGGGAATCAAGCCGTGGATTCTATGTGATCTCTCCACTGGCCGTCATTGACGGCTTTACCGTCACAGGGGGCTTTCAGGAAAGGGTCAATGACAATGCGTTCGGCGCCGGCGTATACATGCCCAACGGCGGCATCATTCGCAATTGCGTCATCGCGGGCAACACGGCAAACGGCGCTCCTCCACCGCAGACATTGGAATCCGGATATGCACGCGGCGGCGGCATCTATATTGCCGTAACCGGGCTGGTCGAGAATTGTGAAGTGTACGACAACCAGGCCTACCGGGGGGCCGCATCGGGCGGGGGGATCTACGCCGACGGCAAGATAATCATTCGCAACAGTACGATCCGAGGCAATACCGCGGAAGGCGGTCAAAAATTCTACTATTACGGCCAGTCCGGCCTCGGCGGGGGTTTGTATCTTGCCGGCGGGGCGCGCGTGGAGCATTCCGTGATCACGAACAACTTCTGCTACGCCGGATCCGGCATGTATGCGGGGCAGAGCATCGGAGCCGGCATTTATGCGATTCATTCAACCATCAGCGCCAGTATCATCTCCGAGAACCGGGCCCAGGGTCCGAGCTCTCCTTCGCGCGGCAACAGCCGCGCCTCCGGCGCGGGTCTTTTCCTGAACGGATCACGAATGGAGAGCTGCCTCGTCACCGACAACGAAACCGACGTATCCCATGACTGGCTGGGCGAGACTCACGGCGGCGGCGTGCGTGCAATCGGCACGTCGGTCGTGGCGAACTGCACCATTGCGCATAACCGGATCAAGCCGGGCTCTTCGGTTTCGGATCACAGCAAGCGAACCGGCGGCGGGCTTTATCTGGAATCCGAAAGCGGGGGCGTGGCTGTAAACTGTGTGATCTGGGGCAATCACTCGGAG
>SLKG01000068.1 GCA_007134735.1 Kiritimatiellia bacterium | reverse complement strand
GGTACAACGAAGGGCATGCCGTCTTTTTTGAGCCTGCGGAATTCACGCGGGACGGATTACGCATCAACGAGAACGATCGATACGTGTCGGTGGTGGAATCCGTTCTCGGCGGCCGGGACGGCGGATACGATGTGCGCGAACTGCTGAAAAAGACCGACGAGGAATTCTATCTGAGACAGGCGGTGGATCGCGGACCCCGCCGTCAGAACTACGCCATGGCCTGGGCGCTGATCTACTACCTGCGCAAGGCCGCCCCGCTCGAAGGGGACAACGACTACGAAAAGATCCTGGACCGGTACGCCGATGCCCTGTGGCAGACCCGGAATGCCGATCAGGCGACGCGGCTGGCCTTTGAGGGCGTGGACATGGACGCCTTCAACCGCAATTTCAAGGCCTTCTGGGATTCCCGCTCCCGACGCACCTGGGCCTGGCGGAATAATCCGTTTTAGGGTGTCGCGTGTCGGGTGTCGTAATCCGAATCGCAATCTCAATCCTCACAAGAGCAGTTCAACTGCTCCGCACTCTTAACCGCCACCCTTACCCGGATACCCTTAATCGACTCACTTTATCGACAAGCGCTTATCCGGCAACGTGTAAGCAGTTCGGTTAAGCGTATCCGAATAAGGGTGGCGACGAAGTGTGCGGTTAAGTGTTCGTTCGAGTTTCTATCCTCCCCGGCTCAACGGCTCTTTCCAGGTTAATCGCAATCCTTGTCCCAATCCTCTGGAGATGCAACGAACGTCTTCCTCAAGGCATCCCGAGCGAAGCTTGACCCGGGTTTTTCAGGGTCGAGGGATCTCTGACGTCCTCAAACAGCCGGAGATGCCTCGACTTCGCTCGGCATGACATTCTCCTGTTCTCTTTCGCTGAGGCACAACACGACTTGGGTCATCCCGAGCGGATCCCGCGACAGCGGGAGAAGTCGAGGGATCTCCAAAACTCTCCATCCCGGAGATTCCTCGACAAGCTTGGCATGACCGTGCTCCTTTTCTTTCGTGAGGCGTTGCCTGTCCGCCTCCGCCCTGGAGTACGCGCTTCGCTTCACTTCAGGGCTCGTCGCGCGGTCGGGCCGTGCGCGCGGCCGCTATCCTTGCGCCTTCCGGTCCGGCAATTCGATGACGTTGACCGGCAAGGATTTCTCGTGGCGGCCGTTGACCGCGAGGTCGATGGAGTATTGTCCCGGCTTTTCGAATTTCAGGCCGTTCATATTCAGGATCATGTTGGCGCAGACGGACTGGACCTCGCCGGGAAACTTGATGCCGAGCTTGCCGTCCAGCGGCGGCATGATCGATTTGCCGTCGGCGTCCACGAAATTGAGCCGGACCTCATGTTCCCCTTCCTCGATCCGCTCAAACCGCATGCGCACGGTCACGGCGCAATGCTGGTGCACGGCCGGAAACTGGCGGGCATTGATCCGGTCGAACGCGCCCAGGATGTTCAGTTTGCCGCCGGCTTCGGTGGCGGCGTCGCACAAGGCAAAAATTTCAACGTCCATGAATGACTCCTTTCCAAGTTGAAACGGCCGGGATGGTACCGTCGGTGCTGAACCGTTATGAATCATAACCCCGGAACGCGGGGCAAACGAGCAATAAATGGGGAAAAGGCCGGACTCCCGGACTGCGTCAAGAAACGGCTCAGCGGGAGCTTCGCCCTCCAGTTCAGTGAATAACCGTTGTTGTGGGGGATGGAGGGCGACGCTCCGTGGAGCCGTACATTCACCCATGGCCTTTCTTGACGCAGCCCGGCCGGGCTCCCCATGGATTGCGGTAATTCTGTTCTTTGTCCTGTTTGCGCCTTTTTGCGATCTTCCTCTCTTTCCAATAACCAATCTCCTTCTTATTCCTCCCGCTTTCGGAACAGGCATACGCCGTTGTCCGCATGCACGATCTGTGCCGACCAGTGCCGGGCCAGCCATTCCAGGGTGCGCACGGAGAAGAAACCTACGTGCGTGGGATCGGCGGTATAGTGCCAGTTTGCAAACCGGTCCCGGTCAATCACGAGCTGGGTCATGACGCCCAGCCGGCCGCCGGGTTTAAGGATCGACCAGAGCCGGTCCAGCGTGTTCCGTGGATCGTGCAGGTGTTCCAACACCTCGGAGGCCGTGATGAAGTCGTATGATTTGTCCCCTAAACCAACGCCTCCCTTCGGTGTCGTCTAATTTGAGTCAATTCGTCCCATAAGGAATTCCGAAAGAATCGCTTGCTATGCGAAAGAATGGGTGTATGCTGTGTCTCAAGTCAATCCTTGTGGATTGATGGCTTCAGGTGGAAATCCCTCCTTTTATTGAACGGATTGTCCCTTGGCCGCGAGAATTGCGGCCCTTTCTTTTCCACGCGTCCGGCGGGCAGAGAGTTGTAGAACCCCGGACCAGGAGAAACATGAAAGATACCGCATACGCGCCTCGTGCGCGCACCGAGTCGTCCGCCCTTAAACCGGAATTTCCGGCCCCGCAGGGAGTGTTCAGCGCCCTGCTTCCGGAATTACAGCAGGCCGTGGCCGCCGCAGGCTATATCACCCCCACACCCATCCAGGAGCAGTGCATTCCGCATTTGCTGGAGGGGCGGGATCTGCTGGGCCGCGCCCAGACGGGTACCGGCAAGACCGCGGCCTTTGTCCTGCCGCTCTTACAACGCCTGGCTGCCAGGGAGTGTCCACCCCGGATGGGTACGCCCCGGGCGCTCATTCTGGCCCCGACGCGGGAACTGGCCGCCCAGATCGGCGATAGCATTCAGACCTATGGACGCTTTCTGCGTATGCGCCACACCTCGATCTTCGGCGGAGTCAGCCAGCATCACCAGGTGAAAGCCCTGAACCGGGGCGTGGATATCCTGGTGGCCACACCGGGCCGCCTGCTGGATCTGATGGAGCAGGGATTTGTCCGGCTCGACGAGGTGGACGTGTTCATTCTCGACGAAGTGGACCGCATGCTCGATATGGGATTTTTACCCGACATCAAACGTGTGCTGGCCCAGGTTCCCGCCGTGCGTCAAACCCTCTTCTTCTCGGCCACCATGGCCCCGAAAATGGCGGAGCTCGCGTGTACCCTGGTCCGCAACCCGGTCCACGTGTCCATCGCCCCCGAACAGCCGGCCGTTGAGCAGATTGTCCAGAAGGTGTTCTTTGTGGGTAAGCAGAACAAGCACGCCCTGCTGGTTTCCCTGTTGAGCGGCCCCGAGATCAATAAGGCGCTCGTATTTACCCAGATGAAGCACGTCGCGAACCGGGTCGTGGACAAACTCCAGGCCGCCGGCATCCACGGCGCGGCCCTTCATGGCAATAAGAGCCAGGCCGCGCGCACCAAGGCGCTGGACGGATTCAAACGGGGCCGGTTTCGCGTGCTTGTGGCCACCGATGTGGCGGCGCGCGGACTTGACGTGGAGGACATTACCCATGTGATCAACTACGACCTGCCCATTGAAGCGGAAACCTATGTGCACCGCATCGGCCGTACGGCCCGGGCGGGCGCGGAAGGGGACGCCATTTCATTTTGCAGCGCCGAGGACCGGGCCTATCTCCGGGAGATCGAGGACCTGCTGGGCAATCCGGTTACCGCGGATATGGAGCACCCTTATCACTGCGATAAAGCCTTTCAATCCACCGCAACCGCACCGGCGCAACCCGGCCGGAGAAGCGTCATGCCCGGCCGATCGGGTGGTTCCGGACGCCGTCGAAACCATACGTCCCGTTTCCGGTCCCGCTGTGGCCGGTGACCATTACGATCCCCATCACAGCCCGAAGAAGCTGAAGACGAGCCATTCCTCCATTGAGTCCTCGTGCGGCTCCAACAGGGCGCGGTTGTGTTCCAGGGCCCGCGGATCAATTGTTTGCGGGTCGGGTACGCTTACAACGCGGGCCGGATCCGTGAGGAGCGCTTCGAAATTAAAGGTCATCCCGCCGTGGCCCAGCGCCTCCAGCGTCTTCCGGCGTATCCATTGATATTCGCTCAATGAGAGATTGGTCTTGTTCAGGGCATCCACCTGCGCGCGCTTGGCGTCGGTCAACAAGGACATGATATCGGTCCACACGGTCATGAGATCGGCAAGCCCCGGTTCACGGCCCCGCTCATTGAGCGAGCGGGTCAGTTGGTCATATTTCTTGTCCAGTTCCTCGAACCGATTGCCCAGCGTTTGGGCCATGGCGCGTTGAACCGTCACGTATCGTTCCGCCTGGGAGGCGGTCATGCGTTGATCGGCGGGGGGCCGGTACTCGGTCTGATTCCGGATCTGTTCGTTCAGGGCGGGAATGGACGCCACTTCGGCGTAATCCTCATAAAAGTCCCCGGCGGTGCTATAAAAGTCCCCGGCGGTGCTATAAAAGTCTCTGGCGGTGCTATAAAAATCCCCGGCAGTGCGGACCAGGAAGTAGAACCCGATCGCCAGCGCGACGATAATCAGTCCCGCCACCACCCAAACAACAGCCGGTTTCTTCATCTTGCGTGTCCTCCGCTTTATTCCGAACCTGGAAATCATTCTGCCGTGCCCGGGTATTGAATACAACCGCTAATGTAAAGGAGTGGGCGGCGTCGTTTCGCCCGCGTCTTCGGGACCATAACGGAGCAAGAGGATCAGTAAAACGGCGGAAACCGCTTCCACGGCCGTGGAGCGGTGCGTCAGCATCTTTTCGAGATCGTGCAGGTTGAACCAGGCGGCCTGCGGCAGGAATCGCCATTGCCAGTAACAGAAATCCGAGTCCGGATATTGTTGGAGGCACTCCATTAAGGGCTCATGGCCGATGCCGACCCCGGCCTTGTAGATCATGTAGGAACATGCAACCAGCGCGATCAGTCCCGCTCGCGCCCATGCGCCTCCCGCCGGCCACGCCATTCGCACCAGCAGAACAAAATACAACGTCCCGAACACGGAAAGAGGAAGCAGGAATCTGGGACCCCAGTACCAGGCGCCGTGCCAGGCGTGCCATTTGGAATACGCCGGCACCAGGAAGATACAGAAAAGCAGGCTTACCCCGGTCAATCGGCGCAGGGTGGGGGAGAGTCGGTCGCGGTAGCGTCCGTACAGGATGAAACCGCAAAAGAACACGGGGATGAAGAAAATCACCCCGCGCGTCGGCGATCCCAACTGTCCGATGAACCCCTCCCGGAAGGGCGCGCTGAATCCCTCTCCGGGATAGCCGAAATCGAGCGGAGCTCCACGGCGTATCCTGTTCTCCAGCAGGGTCAGGCCGGCTCCCGCGCAGGCGGCGATTCCAGTCAGCAGGACATCCGGCTTCATGACGCGGACGAATCTTTCCCGCACGGACCCGGCGGTTGCGTCCAGGAAACGTGGGATGCTTACGCCGGCCACCAGCATTCCCCAGACCGGAAGGAGAAGGGGATTAAGCGGGATCGTGAGCAGGGTGCACAAAAACAGCGCTGTCGCCATGCGTATGTCCGGACGCGCAGAGGGCGTGTCATGCCGTGAGCAGAACAGGGTAAGCGATACCACGCTTAACAACGTCCAGAGACATTCCGAATAGAAATCCCTGGCGTGCGGGATGAGGAGACTGCCGAAGAGAAAGAAGCCGGCCGCCAGCAAGCTTGGCCCGGGGGACCATCCGGCCGCGCGCCGCAACAGGAGGTACAGCCACAGGACCAGGAAGAAAGCCATCAGCTTGTTGAACCGTTGAACCCAATGCCGAATGATGTGTTCCCGCTCTTCCGGCGTGCTTCCAAGGGTCCGGGCATGAAGGTCGCCGGCCCAGTACAGGGGGGCGGCCATCAACGGCTGTGCGATGGAGTATTTATCGGCCGTCAGCCGCCCCGTGGTCAGGAGGGTGTCCAGCGCCTCCCATCGCGGGATGCCGTCGCCTTCGATCCGTCCCCGGTCGGAGAAAAGCAGGACGAGGGCCACCCAGACAAGAAACAACGCCGCATAGGTGCGCGTGCGCGACGAATACGCATGGCCTTGTTGTGCGGTTTTCATGGCATTTACCCCGACCGAATCCAGAATGCCGGATTGACCGGCGCTCTGCACCCTTTTATTATGTGGGAAACACGGAGACTCGATCATGCGCTTTCGAAGAATCAAAGATGTGCTGGACTGGACCCGTAATTTTCACAACGCCCTCGCGAAGCATTACGACAACCTGGCCATCGGCCATGAACGGGATCGCGTCGGGATCCTGCTGTATTACCTGGCCGCACATGAGCGGGCGTTGAGCGAGGCGATGAAACATTATGAAGAGGACGAGGTGCACGATGTGCTGGACCTCTGGTATGACCCGGACGTGGACCTGCCGCAGGACCTGGACAGCCTCACGGATACATTGCAGCAGGTCAACGTGGACGAGGTGCTCAAGCTGGCCCTGCGGTTCCATGATCTGCTGATCGATTTGTATCGGACCCTGTCGGACAAGGCGCCGACCGAAGGGATCAAGGATCTGTTTGACAACATCGCCGGCCACGAAGTGAAGGAAAAATTGCGGGTCGTGCGCGATGCCGGTCGTTTGGAAGATCTGTAAACGGCGCGAG
>SLKG01000039.1 GCA_007134735.1 Kiritimatiellia bacterium | reverse complement strand
ATGGGTGGGATTCCGGCTCGGCGGGAGCCTCGCCTTCCAAAGAAAAGACGGTTATTCATTAATCTGGAGGGCGAAGCTCCTGCTGAGCCGTTTCTTGACGCAGCCCTGACCGCTACACCGGCTGGCGGCCTTTGAGCGCCCGGGCCAGAGTCACGGGATCGGTATACTCAACCCCGCTGCCCGCCGGCAATCCGTACGCCAGGCGCGAAACACGGACCTTGCGGCGGCTCAAGACCTCGTGCAGATAACTCGCCGATGCGTCGCTCTCGACATCCGTACCGAAGGCCAGGATCACTTCCTCGATCTTCTCTTCCTCGATGCGCCGCAACAGTTTTGCAACCGTTTCCGAGGAAAGATCCTCGCCCTGCATGGGCGATATTTTCCCCATCAGCGCATGATACCGGCCTTCGTACCCGCCGGCCCCCTCAAATCGCATGATGTCGGCGGGTTCCTCCACCACGCACAGCACGCGGCCGTTACGCCGCGTATCGGTACAGAGCGCACACGGGTCCTCGCTCGTGTGTGTGAGATTCCCGCAACGCGAACAGAGCATGACCTGTTGATCGACCTCCCGGAGAGCGTTGGCCAGCGCACCGGCCATGTTCTTCCGATTACGCACCAAACTGTACGCAATCCGCTCCGCCGAACGTCGCCCAATCCCCGGCAATCGGGCCAGGAGCGCGATAAGGGCACTGAATGGTTCGGGTTGCTTCAAAACGGCAGTCCGCCTCCGGGCAGTCCCATTCCGCCGGTGATTTTCGACATCTCTTCCTCGGCCATGGCTTTGGCCTCTTTTGCCGCGCCGTCCACCGCGGCCACAATAAGGTCTTCCAGCATCTCGACATCGTCCGCATCCACCACCTTTGGATCGATTTTGATCTTCTCCAATGTCAGATCACCGCGCACCGTGGCCGTGACCATGCCTCCGCCGCTGGAAAAATCAACCGTCTTTTCCGACAGTTCCGCCTGCATCTTCTGCATGTTCTTCTGCATAGAGGCGGCCTGCTTCATTAATTTCGCCATGTTCACCATGTTGTCATGCTCCTCGTTGAGACTCCGAGTACCCGGTTTCACATATCGGACACGATCATCTTCCACTCCTCTTTCCTGCAACCTGCCACGTCGGCGGCGACGCGGAAACCTGAAACCTGCCACGTCGGCGGCTCCGCCGCCAAGTGGCCGCTTGCCGCTTTGCGGCGACGCGGCAACCTGCAACCTATTCCCGTATATCCACAATGGTTCCGTCGAAGGCCTCCAATGTTTTTCGAACCTTGGAATCTCGAAGCCATTTTTTCCGCACATTCGTGGCTTGTTTCGCGCCTTCCCCTGATTCCGAACGGGACGGTTTTTCGCTTGCTTGCCGATCCTTGGCTACAAGCCGGGTATCTCCCGGGAGCGTTTCGCGCGCGTCCAACACCTTGAATTCAACGTGCACTCCGCGCCGCAAGAATGCCCCCAGGACCTGCTGCACGGCGTTGCGGTTTCTCGGCACGTCCAGGCTTTCGAGATCGGATGCAAATTCGGGGTCGAATCCAACCAGGACCGTATTTCCTTCCACCTTGATCGGCCTCGAATCAATGAGATAACTTCTTGTCAACGGCACAATATGGCTCACCTGCTCGATCAGTTCGAGCCATTGATCCGTCAGCCGTTGCAACTCGTCCTGCGTGTCGGGCCGCGGGGATTTTCGAGGAGAGGGAACCGGGTTGCTTTCGGAAACACCCTCTTTTTCGGGCATGGTACGGACCGGCGGAACGGGTTCACTCAATCCGCCGTTTTTTTTTATGTCGTTGATCTGTTTGAGAATCTGATCGATCGAAACCACGGTCGCGGCCCGCCCCGCTCGAATCAACGCGGTCTCGATCAGGGTCCGCCGGGACAAGGCATACCGCAGGCGGCTCTCAACATCCGTCAGGATCTGTACAATCCGAAGTACCCGCTCGGGATCCGTCAGCCCCGCGTGCGCCCGCAATACCTCCAGTTGCTCCGGAGAGAGATCAAACACGCCGTCGCCCTCCTCGCTTCCGGCATAGAGATGGATCAACACGTTCCGGAAATGCTCCAGTAATTCCACAACCAGCCTTTGCATGTCCTTGCCGGATTCATCCAGCTCCGCGATGATACGAATCGTACCGGAAATGTCGCCCTTGAGGATGGCGCCCACCAGTTCCTCCAACGTTTTCCGGGAAACCAACCCGAATACCGACAACACATTTTCTTCCCGAATCTTCTTTCCGACAAAGGCGATCAATTGATCCAATGCGGATTCCGCATCGCGGAGTCCCCCTTCGGCCCCGCGCGCAATCGCCAACAGGGCGTCGCGGTCAATGTCGATCTTTTCCGCCCGGGCAATCGCTTCGAGGCGATCCGTCAGATCGCGCACCGAAATCCGGCGCAGGTCGAAGCGCTGACAGCGCGACAATATGGTGGCGGGAACCTTCTGCGGTTCCGTTGTGGCAAAGACGAACTTCACATGAGGCGGAGGCTCTTCAAGGGTCTTGAGCAGGGCGTTGAACGCGGCGATCGTCAACATGTGCACTTCGTCGATGATATAAATCTTGAACGGTCCGCGCGCGGGAGCGTAGCGAACGTTATCCCGAAGATCCCGCACCTGCTCAACCCCGTTGTTGGAGGCGCCGTCAATTTCCAGCACGTCCATCGAATTACCCGCCATGATTTCACGACAGGCGTCGCATTGGTCGCAGGGCGTCGGCGTCGGGCCTTTTTCGCAGTTAAGCGCCTTGGCCAGAATTCGGGCGGTGGAGGTCTTTCCGATCCCGCGCGAACCCACCAGCAGATAGGCATGCGCCACCCGGTTGGATGTGATGGCGTTCTTAAGTGTGCGGGTGACGTGTTCCTGCCCCACCACGTCGTCAAACTGGCGGGGACGCCATTTCCTCGCTAAGACTTCATAAACCATGTGTTCACCTCGGGAGGAACGGAATCCTGGAGTACTGGAGTGTTGGAGTATTGGGGAACTTCGTTCCCTCGTTTCTCAACCATACTCCATGCCTCCAACACCCCAACACTCCAGTACTCCAACACTCCATTCTTAATAAATGACCGTGCACCCTTACTCGGCCTTTGTCGCGGGCCTCGCCTTCCGCCTCATGGCTCCGGCCAGGTAGACCTACGGCGCCCGAAAATCATGACTTACCGCTGCTACCTTCCGGTCCTGACGGGGTTCATCCGTTCTCGTCGCATAGGGCCCGGCCTTCAACGCCACTCCGCGGCGCGCCGGTCCCGCTTCGCCGGCCTCGTTCGGGAATTCAACCCTGCTATAGCGGGTTGCAGGTCGTCCCGCCCAATGGGCGGGATTCAGGGCACCGCTACCTCCCCGTCTAGCACGGCCAGTATTACCCTACCCGTCGCCCCGCCACTTGGCAAGCCGGGGGTTGGGGGGAATGACGCATGAGCGTAATACAGGCATCCCTCCCGTGACAACAGACTACAAGCAAAACCATAATCGTCCTCCGTAATCGTCGCCGTAATCGTCCACCGAAGAAAATGGGTGGATAAAGGATAGAATCAGGAAAAGAGTCCCGCCATGTTCCCTTCTTGCGCGTGGTCAGGCGGGGCCGCCTGACCTACTATATCCTGTGGATATATGTGCCGGGGTGACGGCGACGAGAACGGATAACGACTGCGCATCCCGCATCCCGCTTGCCACGCACACGCGTGCATGACATACTTATCCCCCATGCGCATTCTATTATCCAACGACGACGGGATTCATGCGGCTGGCATTTCGGCAATGTACCAGGCCATCCGTGATCTCGGCGATGTGCACGTGGTGGCCCCCGAAGCCGAACGCAGTGCCGTGGGACACGCCATTACGCTGTCCAATCCGCTGAAAACCAAGCGGGTCAGCAAGAACGGCGAGTTTTTCGGTTACGCGGTGGACGGCATGCCCGCCGATTGCGTGAAGCTCGCGGTTACCGCCCTGCTCGATCAACCGCCGGATCTTGTATTGAGCGGCATCAATCTCGGCCCCAACGCCGGCATTAACGTGCTCTATTCCGGTACCGTTTCGGCCGCCACGGAAGGCACCATCCTCGGCATCCCCAGTATGGCGGTGTCGCTCGCGACGTTCCAGGATCCCCTGTGGGATACGGCCGCGCGCGTGGCACGCGAATTCACCCTGCGGATACTGGAACAAAACATTCCCAAAGACACCCTGCTCAATGTGAATGTGCCGAACATCCCCTACGATCAACTCAAGGGCGTACGCGTCACCCGGATGGGCCGCTCGCGCTTCGTGGAAGTCTTTCATCGCCGCACCGATCCCCGGGGGAATGAGTATTACTGGCTGGACGGCGAAATGAAGCAGTTCGACGATGAACCCGATTCGGACCTGCGCGTGCTGGAAGAGGGATATGTCTCCATTACCCCCCTCTGGTTCGACCTCACCCACGAATCCGCCCTGCCCCGGCTCAAGGAATGGGCGGCGGCATTTGAAAAGAAATAACGCGCAGATTGCCCCGGCGAGGGCGCCGGGGCTCCATTGTTTGCCCATTGCGCGGGACATGGAGCCGTAGCCTGTCCGCCTATGGCGGAACGCCCTCGTCGCGCCAGGGCTGTGTCAAGAAAGGACATGGGTGGGAATTGCGGCTCGGCGGGAGCCTCGCCCTCCATAAAGAAAACAACGGTTATTGATTGATCTGGAGGGCGAAGCTCCCGCTGAGCCATTTCTTGACGCAGCCCTGCATTGAAAGAGTCTGATGCGTGCGCTGCTTGACTCCACGACATGGAATCCTATACTGATAAACAGGATCAGGGCCAACGTAGCTCAGTTGGTAGAGCAGCTCACTCGTAATGAGCAGGTCATCGGTTCGAATCCGATCGTTGGCTCCACGCCCCCCCCAACAACCAATCTTGACCAACCAATTCACCGCTCCCCCCTTCCACCAAAAAACCTTGCAAATACGTTGATGGGCAAGGATAGTTCGTCCGTTCCGGAGGATGGAAAAAATGGCCCATCGGGTATTCAATCTGGAAGAAGTGGCGGATTATCTGCACGTTTCGAAAGAAAACGTGGAAGAACTGGTCAAACAAGGGGAAATCCCATTTGAGCGGAAGGGAGGTCGTCTGGTTTTTCGCCGGAACGAACTGGACGCATGGGCATCCAAACGCATCCTCGGGCTTCCGGATAAAAAGCTCGCCGATTACCACAAAACCAGTTCCGTAAAGAGCCATGACCTTTCGGACACGCACACCATCATGCCCGAACTGATCCACCCGGAATTCATCCATCCCGCCATGACATCGAAAACCAAGAATTCTATTATCCGGGACATGGTGGAGTTGGCCGATAAAACGGGCTTATTGTATCATCCCGAGGATTTGCGCGTGAGTATCGAGGAACGCGAACAAATGTGCCCCACGGCCCTGGGGGGCGGTATGGCAATTCTGCACCCGCACACACAGAATCCTTTTATGAGCGAGGATTCCTTTATCGTCCTCGGTAAAACCATTCAGCCCATCCCATTCGGTTCGCCCGACGGACGCACGACGGATATCTTCTTCATGCTCTGCTCACAAGACGACCGCATACACCTGCATGTACTGGCCCGCATCTGCATGATGTGTCACCATACCGATCTGCTGTTCCATCTCCGCGAAACGGATAACGCCGACCACATGTATGAAGCCATCCTGTCGGCGGAAAACGAGGTCATCGAGGCCTTATAATAATCAGTCCGACCCCCAGTCCACCGACCTCCCCAACAGAGTCGCCTGCTGATCGTGTATCGCGAGTTCGACTTGGAGATCCCGAAATGTTCGACCATCCGCCGTTCGGCCGGATTCCACGCGCAACCATACATGCTGCAGGTCACGGGGAGGAACACGAAGCGGAGTCATATCCAACCGCACATTGCGCAGTGCCGCCAGAACCGTCCCATCGTGCTCCTCCCACCGGATATCGGTTTCCCGGATCACGTAGGCCGTTTCTCTCCGGAAGACGTCGATCTCCTCAGACAAGGCGTCATCCGTCGACCGATCATCCGCGCGAGGTTCCGCCGGCGATCGCGGCGGGGCGGGAACAACCATGCCGGCCCAGTCCGACAGTACATCAACCGGCTCCACAAAAGCCGCCGGCTGCCAGCGGCCTTCTCCGTTACGGACCAATCGAATGTCCGCGCCCTCAATCACGATCCGGGATAAGGGCACACGGCCGCGCTGAAAGAATCGCGGGACGGACCATCGGAACGTCATGCGCTCCACTTGAAAACCGGGCACGGCGCGTTCCGGAAGGTCCGGCCCCGCCAAGTCCCGCAGGACCAGGTCCATCCCCATATTCATCTGGACCTTGCCCAAGTTCAATTCGGCACCGGTGCGTTCTTTGAGCCGCTCCTCCACCATGTACCGGAATCCGTCCGTCCGGGAAATCAGCAGGGTCGCCACGTAGAGAATGATCACCACCACCATGGCGGTGCGGACAAAGCGGCCTAGAAAACCCCGCGGCCGATCCTCGACCACTTTTACATCGGACTTGCTTTTCCCTGCGGCATGCATAACGTCAAAGCAATCCCGTCGCTTACGCGCCGGGCTATAGACTATCGCCCCTTCGGGGCTTTCTTGAT
>SLKG01000069.1 GCA_007134735.1 Kiritimatiellia bacterium | reverse complement strand
GGCCATCTTCCGGGGGCGTGCCCGAGGTGGCGGCGGAGAAATCATCCACGAAGGTGAATACGGATTCCGTTTCCCCGGCTTCATACCAGGTGCCGACCCCTTGCGAATCGTCCGCGAAGGGTGACCACACGGGGTTATCGGTCAGGCTGTCGTCCGTGAAGTAGATCGTATAGAGTCTCCCCGGGACGGTCCCGATGGTCAGGTGGTACGCATCCTCTTCCACCGCGCTTTCCGCGTCGTACATGCGCAGCACGGAGGCCGGATTATTCGGATCCGTTCCGGCGATGAGATGTCCCAGGTTGGTCATGCCGTCACCGTCCACATCGTCGTCCGGCCCGTACTCGAGCGTTCCAAAATGAATCCATTCCCACTCGTCGGGCAGACCGTCCTCGTCCGAGTCGTACGGAATGATAAGCGAGGCCGTATTGGTTACCCAACTGTTGGCTTCGCCCTGCAGGTCCGTGGCCACGAATACGACTTCCTGTGTGGTGCCGCCGAAACCGGGCACAGCGGCCCATTGGAATGAGGGCTCGTCGAAGACGGCGCCGCCGGGAGCGGCGGTCATGGTCACTTCCACGGGATCGTCATCGAGGTCGTACGCGAGCACATTGAAATTGGTCATTGAGCCCATGACCACCGTATGGGGCGATGGAACCACCAACCCGGGAGGCCGGTTGGATCGGCTTCGGGTCACCAGTTTCATGCGATCCATGTTCAGGTCGGAGGATACGATGTCGATGACATTGGTTCCGGCCGGAAGCGTTCCGAGATAAATCGGCGGACCCCACTCATATTGCTCGGCGCCCCCCGTGTTTTCCGTCGGCCACCAACCCTGCTGCCAATCGTTGTAGTAAATGATCACTTTCTTCGGTTCATTGACCTCCGCATACCGAATGGAGAGATACACGTTGGAATGTTCCTCGGCCAGCACCGGCGCGGCGTAGCGGTTAAGCGCGGCGTCGTCAAAGAAGAACGCACCCGTTCCGCTGCCGTCTCCATAGGACAATCCGACGCGAATATGGTCCGTTCCCGCAGGCGCCGTGCCGCGCAGGAGGTACAACGACCAGAATTCTCTGGCCTGATGGTTGAAATTAGTGAATTCGACCAAACGCAGACTTTGTTCGGATGAATCCCGGAAGTCCATATACATCCGGGTTTCGCCGAAATTACTGGTCCAATCCCCGGAGGGGTTGCCCCAGATGGAGAAGGTGAACGCGTCCCCGGCCTCGATGTCTCCGTCGTACTCCTGGTGGACGCCGCCACCGGCCTGCCAGCTCGGCCAGAGGACCACCCAATTGCCGGTTCGGGCATCGGGCCAGTCCGCACGCTCCATTTCGCCTGAAAGCGTCCAGTTATCGATGGTGAAGTTCCCATTCCCGTTTTCAAAGGAGGTGTTCAGCAGGTATTGCTGGACATCCATCTCGATTTCAAGAAGCTCCGTATCCACCATGGCCGGTTCGGGGCGCGATACCAGTCGAATGGTGTCCAGTCCCGGTCCCTGTCCGCCGTCATCCCGCACGAGTTCGGCATCGTCGAACCGGAACACGCCCTGTCCCGACCCATTGCCGAAGGCCAATCCCACGCGAATGAAAGCCGTTCCGGCGGGCGCCTCACCCTGAACGGAATACTTCGTCCAAGTGTCCGTGGCGGTGTGATTGAAATTCGAGAAATTGAGGGCCTCACCGATTAATTCGTCGTCGGCATCCTTGAATTCAATGAACATACGTGTTTCTTCAAAGTTGGATTCCCAGTCCCATGTCGGGTTGCCCCAGATCGAAAAAGTATACATGGCCCCAATGGCGACGCGGGGGAAGTCCTGGTAAATACCGCCGCTGTCTTCATGACTCAACCAAAGCAGGGCCCAATCGCCCGTACGCGGTCCGACCCAGCCATCGTCGTTGCGCTCGATCCCGGTACCCCATCGTGTCCAGTGATAGATTTCGGTCAGCCCGGTTCCGTCTTCAAAGGATTCGTTGCGCAGGAGATTGCCGCCCGGAACGAAGCTGTCGACAATGCGCAAGGTATGAATACCGGCATCCAAATGTCCGAGGTAGAGGTCGGGCGATTGAGCAAATAAATTGGTGCTTCCCGTCGGGAGGGTCACCAGTTCGTCCATCGGCTCATCGTTCAGGAAAATCTCCTGCGGGCGATCGCCGGCGGGATCCGTATAGCGCAGTCGCGCGTAGACATCCAGGTAGGGCCTTTCCAGCTGGATGGTGTAGGTGGCTTCGCCGCCCTCCTCGGCGTCGAAAACCAGTACCTGTCCGCTTTCGGCATAACTGTTGTCCATGACGACACCACCGGAAACGCTGTCGAAGGATTCGCCTTCCCGTACCAGGAAGGACGGATCGGGATCCAGCACTTCAAAGAGGAAGTCCGGGCAATAGGTGTTGTGATAGGACGGCAGTTCGCCGCGGTGGAAAAAGAACCAGGAACTCTCCAGCCGCTCCCAATCGTGCGCGATGGGGAATTCGTCGTCATCCGGCGTGATGGAAAAATTGCCCTGCGGTGTCATCACGCGCGCGATGTCGTTGTTGCCCTCGCGTACCCACATGGACCGCAGGCGCAGAATGGGATAATTGACCGTGTCATACGTGATGCCCGTCACATCCACGATGTGGCGTTCCCGGTCGACATCGAGCTGTACATGCGCCGTAGATTCGTCGCCGTAGGTAAGATCGATGGTTAGTGCCGACGGATCGATTACCGCTCTCTCCACGTCGGCATAGGGCCGATCGGATTCCGGCGTCGCACCGATCTGGACCGAGGAGCCGTAGGGAATCCACGCATGTCCGGGTTGCAGGGGGATAATCCGGGCGTTGCAGTCCTGGTACATAACGAAGACCTCGCCATATCCGTCCTCGGTGCCGGGAATACGGCGGATAATGCGGAAGTAATGCGTGTTGGTATGGGTGATGCCGCCGATGACATCAATGGTCATGGCCCGGGGCGCGCGCCACCAGAAATCGATGTGCACGCTATCCACCCGGGTTTCGCCGTCGTTATACAACATCGTCACGGTTTCGCCGCCCTCGTGGCGCTTGTGCAACTCGACAAAATCATACAGGCCACGGGCATCGCCCGAAGACGAATCCAGTACCTTCAGATGAATATAATTGGCATCCACGCCATCAATCCAGGTGAAGTCGGGAATGTCCCATTGACGGGATTTGTTGGCGCTTGTGAAGGTACGCGTGCCGTGACTTTCCCAGTTGACTCCGTCTCCGGTGAGCATTTCGACATTCAGGGTCCCGGTGACTTCAGTGAACGCTACTTCCAGCCAGGCACCGATAATCAGGGTGAGGTTGAAGTCGCCGACTTCGTCGGCCGTGAAGATGATATACTGGTTTTGCATATCGTCGTTGTTGATCTCCCGGGGAAATTCGGAGACCGGTTCGTCGATGCCTGCCGGAGGTTCATCCGGAGCGTAGTATTCGTCGCCGTCACTATAGCCATCCTGCTTGAATTCCGCGTTGCTGCCGTTTTTCTCCCCGATCTGCCATATTTGGCGGTCAACGAATATGCAATCCGTCCAATCGGCTCCCTTTTCATCGATGGAAGTCGGATAATACGCCGGATGCGTGGCGGTGATCCGGACCGATTGAGCGCCCGGCGCGTACATTGGAATATTGATATTGTCCTTTTCCGCGCAGAGCGTGAAATAGGAGTTGTTCTCAATATACGGGGTGTTTTCGGCCTGTAGCGCCAGAAACGGAATTAGCAGGAGTACCGCAAAAAAAGAAACGAAACAGGTTTTTTTGCCCAACGTTTTGAAAAAGATCTTGTCTGTGTTCATGTGTAAACGGTTACAGGGGCGAGCCTGTTCTGTAAAGAGGAAATCGCGTGGGCTTCATTCTTGGAGTTACCCCCGGGGTGATAGATAAAATGATTTTTCTCTTAACATGCGCGTGCCAGGCATGTAGAAGGTCATACCTTATTAAGCCCCGGAGTGCGCGAACACAGCGAGGATTAGGGTCGGAACCCGGGCTAGTTTATGATTGAATTGAAAAATCTGGAACCCCCACTACATACAGGAGCAATCAATGGAATTCATGGGCAATTGTGAGCGATATGAGGTTAAAACGGGTGCATGGAAGGATCGATTGACCCGTACAAGAAGCGGTTTTGCAATATGTGCGGTCGTATTGTCCGGCGTGGCCGCACTCCCGCAAGTCGGCGAAGCGGTGACGCCGAAGGATCCGCCTCCGCGCCGGCAATGGACGGCCACGGCTTCCGGCGTTCAAACGAAGGAATTCGTTGCTGAAAACGCAATCGACGGTCAGCCCCACACGCGTTGGAGCAGTCCCTTTTCCGACCCGCAATGGCTGAAGATCGATATGGGAGAAGTGGCCACCTTGTGCGGATTCATGATTCGGTGGGAAGCGGCCTATTCGTCTCATTACCTCATCGAGGTGTCGCTGGACGGGGAAACCTGGGAAAAGGTGTATGAGGATATCCAGGGCGATGGCCGTACGGATTATATATTCATCAAGCCGTCCGCGGCACGCTATTTCAGGATTACCGGGTTGGCGCGGGCCACCGGTTGGGGGCACTCCATATATGAAGTGGAGGCATGGGGACCGTCCCGCCAGCCGTCGATTACCGCCCCCGGCGATGATCTCGAAAGGCTCATGGACGGGGATATGGAGACGATCTGGCGCGCGGATACAACGCCGGCCCGGATTGAGATCGACCTGCGACGCGTCATGCACTTCGGCAGTGTTCGCATCGATTGGGGGGAGGAGTATGCCACGCATTTTGGCTTGGACGTGTCGCGCGACGGGGAGGAATGGACGTCCACACCCGGGATCGAAGGGGGGCGCGGGGCGTTTGATTTCGCGCCGATGGACCCGGTAGAGGCGCGTTATATTCGCATAGACCTGGCGGCGACGGTTACGGGCGAACCGGCGGAAATACGGCAGATCAGCCTCCGGGGGCCGGACGAGGAGTTGACCCCCCTGCTGGAGTACCAGATGGCGGCGCGAAAGTCGGAGATCGGCCGCTATCCCGAACACCTGCATGGACGGCAGACGTATTGGACCATTGTGGGGTTGCCCAAAGATCGACAGGTGAGCCTGATTGATGAATACGGGAACATGGAACCCTTTGTCGGCGGTTCTACCCTCATGCCGTATATCTGGATGGACGGCGAACTGTATTCCGCGCTGGATACCGAAGAACGGATTCAATACATGGAGGACGGTTTCCTTCCGCTGCCTGTGGTCCAATGGACGTTTCCCGATTGGACGCTGAAGGCGGAAGCCATCACCTGTGGAACCGTGCGGGATTCCGTTACGTATGTCCGGTATACGTTGAAGAACCGGTCGGAAGATGTTCAATCGGGCCGTGTGTTTCTCGCGATACGACCGGTACAGATAAACCCGCCCTGGCAGCACGGCGGCATGTCGCCCATAAGCCGGCTGGAATATGTCGAGCGCGATGACCATTTTTCGGCCCGCGTGAACCGCAACTACTCCTATGTATCGCTCATGCGGCCCGATGCGTTCGGGGTGCAGAGGTTCCATTTCGGCGATATCGTGCACGACCTGGAGACGGGATCCGTTCCGGATGTCACGCGGTTGGCCAATCAAGGAGGGCTGTTGTCGGGCGCGTTTGCCTATGATTATGAAATCGGACCGGACGAATCATTCAGCGTCATAATGGCGATACCGTTGCACGATGATGACCGGCATCTCAAAGAGTTTCTCATGATGAGCCGCGAATTGCCGGGCGGATCCTCATCGGCCTATGATGTCCATCGGGAATCCATGCGCCAGTTCTGGAAGGCGCGCCTGGGCGACGTGGAAATGGATATGCCGGACCAGGAACTGGTGAATACCGTACGGGCGCAGATCGCCTATATTCTGATCAATATGGCCGGCGATGCCATTCAGCCGGGCGCCCGGAACTACAACCGCACCTGGATTCGTGACGGGAGCATTACGGCCGCCGCCCTGATGCGAATGGGGCTGATCGAGGATGCCCGGGTGTACCTGGAATGGTATGCCCAGGCGGTCGAAGACGATGGATTGGTCCCGCCGATCCTCAATCACGACGGAACGGTCTACCTGGGCTGGGGATCGAACTTTGAGTACGACAGCCAGGGACAATTCGTCTATATCATGACGGAATATCATCGCATGACCGGCGATGACGCCTTTCTGGAGCGGCATTTTGACGCCATCGTCCGCGCGCTGGAATTCCAGCAGAGACTGCGCGAAGAGACGCTGGTCCCCGGTTACATGAACCATGAACCGCCCACCGACCGGTTTGTCGGGATTCTGCCCAAGTCCATCAGTCACGAGGGATACGATCCGCCGCGGCACAGTTACTGGGATAATTTCTGGGCTCTGCGCGGTTGGCAGGACGGCGCCTACGCGGCGCGTCTGTTCGGGCGGGAGGACATTGAAGAGTGGGCCTTGGAACAGTACGACGTGCTCAAGGAGGCCGTGATCAAGACGCTCGAGGCCACCGTGGAATTCAAGGACATCGATTTCATTCCGGGCGCCTCGGACCTGGGCGACTTCGACGCGACCTCCACGGCCATTGCGTTCGAACCCTGCCGGGTCGCGCACATCCTGGATCAGGAATTACTTCACAACACATTTGATATGTATTTCGGACATTTGAAAAAACGGTTTGATCCGGGCTGGGACGGGCAGTACACGCCGTACGAAGCGCGTTCGTTGCAGGCGTTGGTCGAACTCGGATATCCGGATCGTGCGAAGGTGTTGCTGGAGAGCCTGCTTTCTCACCGGCGTCCGCTCGGTTGGAATCATCTTGGCGAGGTGGTACTCGGCGGATACCG
>SLKG01000038.1 GCA_007134735.1 Kiritimatiellia bacterium | reverse complement strand
GTTCGCGTCGCCCGTTCTCGTGATCCGAACAGCGGCACACCCCACCTGTCGCCGGTCACGGGGGCCGGCATGGGACAAAGGAATGGAGATGCGCGGATCGGGCGTTGTGCGCTTACGCCTTGGCCAGGCGTGCGGTCACTTCCGCTTCCGCTTGGACCCAGAAGGCCTGGGGATCGCCATGGAAGTGGTGCCGCTCGGCGATGTAATAGGCCGCCTGCTCAATCATCTTGTATCGCTCTTCCGCTGAAACCGTTCGGGGTTTCTTCCGGCTCCGGGTGGTTTTTGTCGCGGTCGACGTCTTACGGGTACGCGTGGTTTTTCGGGCGGCGGCCTTTTTCTTCGGCGCCGTTACCTGCGACGTCGTCGGGACTTTCTTCCGGCGCGTTGCCGTTTTTTTCTTTGCAGTTTTCTTCTTAGTAGCCATGATTTGCTCCTTGAATGTATCGGATAAACAATTCCTTGTTTGCGTGATTACGCGCGAAATGTACACGGGCGGTTCGAGAATGCAATGGCAAAATGGAGATTAATGAGGAGGGATGGATATTTCCGGTATTTACCTGTTTATGAGCCCGTTCAGGGGTCCTGGGGCCGCACATGAAATCCATTGAAATACAGTTGTCTGAATGGATGAACCGGGCCTTTCGGGCCGCCTTTCCGGAGGTGGACCTATCCGGTTTCCCACTGGGCGTTACGGCCACCACGGAAGAAGCCTTCGGCGATTACCAATGCAACGCGGCCATGGGATTGGCCCGCGTACTGAAGAAGAAACCGCGGGACATTGCCGAAGCCGCCATTCAGGCGGCGGCGCCCAATCCCGCCATTAAGAAAGTGGACCTGGCGGGACCGGGATTTATCAATATCACACTCGATGAGCAGGCGCTCGCCCGGTACCTGGAAGCGCTTCAGGCCGATCAGCGCCTGGCCGTTCCCCGGACGGGCGAGGGACGCACCGTAGTCATGGATTATTCCAGTCCGAATGTCGCCAAACCCATGCATATCGGTCACATCCGCTCCACCGTGATCGGCAACGCGCTGGACCGCTTGTATCGCTTCCTGGGATACCGCGTTATTGCGGATAATCACCTGGGTGATTGGGGAACCCAGTTCGGGTTGCTCATCCTGGGGTACCGGCATTTCCTGGATCCGGAAGCGATGAAACGGAACGCGGTGGAGGAGTTGGAACGCCTCTACGTGGAAAGCTATGAACGCGCGCAGGCGGATGAGGCCTGGCGGGATCAAGCCCGTGCGGAATTGGTAAAACTCCAGAAGGGCGATCCGGAGAACGAGGCCCTCTGGAAACAGTTCGGCGAGTTGAGCCTCGCCGAATTCGAGAAGATTTATGCACGGCTGGGGGTTTCGTTCGATCTGGTCCGTGGGGAGAGCTTCTACCGGGATCGCCTGGCGGGAATCGTCGAGGAACTCAACCAAAAGGGCTTGGCGGTGGAAAGCGAAGGGGCGCAGGTTGTTTTCCTGGATGATCTCAAGTTGCCGCCGTGTATTGTTCAGAAAAAGGATGGCGGATACAATTACGCCACGACGGACCTGGCCACGATCCGGAGCCGGATCATGGAATTCGCTCCGGACAAGATCGTATACGTCACGGATGAGCGGCAACAACTGCATTTTCGCCAACTCTTTGCCATTGCCGAACGCATGGGGTGTTCGACCGAACTCGTACATGTCTGGTTTGGCCTGATGCGTTTACCCGGTGCCACCTTTTCGACGAGGCAGGGCAACGTGATCCGGCTGGAAAAGCTGTTGGACGAAGCCGAAACCCGGGCCTTGTCGATTGTCCGGGAATCCAGTCCCTCCATGAGTCCGGAACAACAGCGTGAGATCGCCCGGGCCGTGGGCATCGGTGCGGTAAAATATGCGGATTTGAGCCAGCATCCGCAGAGCGTAGTGACGTTCACTTGGGAAAAAGCATTGGCGTTGGACGGCAATTCCGCGCCGTATCTTCAATATGCCTGCGCGCGCATTGCCAGCGTACGCGACAAGTACGGGGAGCGCTTCCCGGACCGGAACCCGATCGACTCGCCGATCCGACTGGAACACCCGATGGAACGGAAGCTGGCGGTTCGGATCGTCCGTTTCCCGGAAGCGGTGGAGCGCGCGGCGCACCAGTTCAAGCCGAATGTCCTGGCCGATTATCTCTACGACCTGGCACAGGCCTACAGCTCGTTCTATCAAAATGTGCCGTTCCTTAAAGCCGAAGACGAAGTGCGTGAAAGCCGGGTGCGCTTGTGCATGTTGACCGAAGCTACCCTGCGCAAGGGGCTGAACCTGCTGGGGATTGAGACGCCGGATAGGATTTAGTGGTCAGTGTTCAGTATTCAGTAGGCAGTATTCAGTAGGTATGGAGTCACTGAACACGGCTCCCAAGCGCCGCACCTGAAAACCGACAATCCCTGCATTCGAAATACAAGAGTCGAAAATCGAAAGTAAACAATTCCTCAGTATTCGTACTCACTCCCGCCGAAGAATTCGCGCAGCAGGGATTTGGAGGGCAGGGCGCTGTCGTCCTGCATTTCGGTCAGGTCTTTCATGAAGTCGTAGACGCGTTTGGCCCGGATATAGGCATCCTGCCGTTTGGGGTCATCCCGGTACAATTCCATTCCTTCAGGGAAGTACTGGAAGAGGCGTGCCTTGTGCAGGGGCAGTTCGTGGGGCATGGCGCTGTTGACGACATAATCCACCGATTTGATGAAGGGGATGATGTACTGCAGTTCGCTTTTACGAACGTAATGCCAGTGCGTCAAGGTCTGCAGCGGCTGCAGGTTGCGATGCCAGCTATCCCGGATCATCCGGCGCATCAAGCGGTTGTCGGCCCAACGCATGAAGAGCCCTTCGCGGTTGCGGACCTGGCCCAGTGTTTCGATGTAGAGCTTGAACTTGTTCTCCGTCGGGATGCTTTCCGTCATCTTGTCGTACAGTCCATGCAGGCTGTCGATCAGCAGGATTTCGTGCTTCTCCAGTTTCATCTCGTGCACATCCAGCTTGCGTTTGCCGGTCTTGAAGTCGTAGTGCGGGGTTTTTATGGTCTTTCCGCTTACGAGTTCGGCCAGGTGCCGGTTGATCAATTCAAGATCCAGCGCCTGGGGCGTTTCATAATCGTAATCGCCGAATTCATCCTTGGGGTGCATTTCCAGGTCGTAGAAGTAATGATCGATATTGATTCCCTTGAGCGCCAGGCCGGTTTCCTTCAACCGTTCACTGACTTTGATCATCGTGGTGGTTTTGCCCGATGAGGAGGGGCCGGCAATGATCACCATCTTGATGTCGGGCATGCGTGCGAGTATTTGTTCGGCGCCGACGCCCACTTCCTCGTGGTAGCGCTGTTCCGCGGCCTGCACCAATTCGGGATACCGTCCGTCGGCGATGATGGCATTGATCCCGTCCACCGTGTCGCATCCGTGATCCATGTTCCAACGCAGGACGTCATATATTTTCTTGTAGGGAATGTTGTCGGTGACTTCCGCCAGCACCGAGCGTTTTTCCCGCTCTTCGGCGCGCTTGGCGCGGTACAGGATATAGGCGCGCGCCGTCCGGGCATGTCCCTCGTTGATGAGGGTTTCCTCGACGACGTCCTGGATGTCTTCGACCGTCGGGGTGGCGTCCGGGCCGTACGTGTCGATCAGGGCTTGTTCCACCCGTTCGGCCACCTGGTCGGCTTGTTCGCGGTTTTCACCGCCCACGGAGGTGGCCGCCTTGAAAATTGCGGTGGCAATCCGGTCGCGGTCATACGGGACCACGGTTCCGTCGCGTTTGATGATGCTCCCGATCGCTGTGTTTTCCGCTGCCATGGATGTCTCCTTTCACGGGTCTGTGGAGAGCGTGCGGACCCCGCACCAGCGGGGTAACAGCATGCCTCTCCCGCATGAGCCCAACCAGTCTTAAACCATTCTCCGAAGAGCCGCGCTTTTGCGCGTCCCCGGGCCTGCCAGAGCCTCCCCTTGCGCCGGGTCCGCCTCTCCCGTCAATCCGTACCTTCCAGAAAGCCCTGCAACTTCCGGATCCGGGTCGGATGGCGCATTTTGCGGAGAGCCTTGGCCTCGATCTGGCGAATGCGTTCGCGGGTTACACTGAAACGGCGGCCGACCTCTTCAAGGGTTCGGGAATACCCGTCCGCCAGTCCGAAGCGAAGGGCAAGCACGTCCTGCTCCCGCTCCGTCAGGGTCTTCAATACATCCTGCAGGCGATCCTTCAACAGGCTGTAGGCGGTCATCTCCGAAGGATTTTCCGCCGACTTGTCCTCGATGAAGTCGCCGAAATGCGTGTCGTCGCTGTCGCCGACGGGGCTTTGCAGGGAAATCGGTTGTTGCGCGATCTTGAGAATCGCCCGTACGCGTTCCACCGGAAGGCTCATTTCCTCAGCCACCTCTTCGGGCGTCGGTTCACGCCCCAACTCCTGAACCAATTGTTTCTGCAGGCGCATGAGCTTGTTGATGGTTTCTATCATGTGAACGGGAATGCGGATGGTTCGTGCCTGGTCGGCTATGGACCGGGTAATAGCCTGCCGAATCCACCACGTGGCATAGGTGCTGAATTTATATCCCCGGCGGTATTCAAACTTTTCCACCGCCTTCATCAGGCCCATGTTTCCTTCCTGAATCAAATCCAGGAAGGACAAGCCCCGGTTGGTGTATTTCTTGGCGATGCTGATGACAAGGCGCAGGTTCGCTTCCACCATTTCCGACTTGGCGCGCAATCCTTTTCGAAGCCAAATTTTCAATTCCCGGTACTGCTCGTCCATTTCCTCTTCGTTCATGCGCTGACCGGCCATGAACTCCTTGAGTTCCTGGCTCTTTTCTTTCAGCGCCTGTGCTTGCGTCCGGCTTTTCCGTTGTCTTTCCAGCCGGGCGATCTCGTCGCACAGACTTCTGAATTCCTGGTATCGGGTATCGACCAGTCCGATTATGTCTTCAATGGCCTTCTGTTTGAAATGCAGCTTATCGTAATATCCCGAAAGTTTCTTCTGGGATTGATCGTAGGCCTTGCTTCGTTTTTGCTTCTCGCTCTTGGTTAGCCGGCTTTTCTGCAGCGCGGACCAGCGTTTTCCGACATCCGCATGTTGCTTCTGTATCCGGATCTGAAGGCGGGGCAGGGCCGCCAGGTATTTATCCCGGCTTTCGACGTGCTTGTCGTTAATGACCCGGTCAAAACGCTCCCGACCGGTTTTCAGGCGTTCGGACAGTTCCATGTACGCTTCCAGGGCACAGCCAAAGCGGTTGAATAATTCGCGGGAAGCAATTTCCGCTTCTTCGATCCGCTTGGAGATCTCGACTTCCTGTTCCCGTGTAAGCAGGGGAACCTGGCCCATCTGCTTAAGGTACATGCGCACGGGATCGTCGAGGACGTCCATCCGTTGGGCCTGCTTGGCCCGCTCTTCCTTCTCCACGCTGAGCTTGAATTTCTCAACTTCCGAAGACTCGATTACCTCGATATCCATGCCGCGCAACAGGATGACGACCCCATCGAGTTCGTCCGGATTGATAACGCTCTCGGGCATGCTTTCATTGATGTCGTCGTACGTTACATAGCCCTGGTCGCTGGCCAATTGGATCAGGTCCTTGATCTTCTGATTGCGTTCCTCGCGATTGACCATGACCTGTACGACATTGCCGTCGTCCGGTGCGGCTTTGCCCGATGCCGGGGCGGACGATTTCCCGGATGCGGCCCCGGCCCGGCTACCGGTTTTCTTCGCCGCTTTGGGACGATCGGCCTTCGCTTTCACGCGACGGGAGGTTTTGGAGTGGGTTGCGGCCCTTCCGCTGGCTTTACTGGTTGATCGTTTTGCGCTGTTTTTCTTGACTTCTTTCGCCATGTATGCTCCCGAAAATTGACACACTCGGTCTATTATACCCAGAAGTGTCGAGAATATTTAGGAAGGATACCCGTTTGTCAAGCGTGGGAATACAAATATCCTTCGAAAAGGGCCGGCACCACCAGTTTAACAAACCCTACGTGAATTGATCCCGAATTTCCAGTGCCCGGCGCGCATGATCCCATCCGGAGTCCAATTTCTTGATGAGATAGGTCAGATTGGCGCTTTCCGCCTGCAGATCCGCTCGGTTTTTTTCGTCGGCCGCATTTAATTTTCGCCGGCAGGCATCTCGCTGACGTTCCAGGTCTTTGCGTCGCAAGGCCAGTATGATCTCCTGGGCCGCCTTTTCCGGCGGAAACTCCTCACCGTTGATGGTACGTGCCTGCATCTGTATCTGGGCGGCCAGGCGGTGGCATTCGGGGCCGGCGTCCTGCAGTTCGGACAGCAATTGACAGGGTTCATCTTCCGGCTGTTTCAGCAGGCTTTCGATGATGTTTCGGCAATCGGGATCGGTCAACACCCGCAGGGGGAGGTATTGCGCCACGAGGTCGGCGAGTTCCGGGTGGGCCACCAGCAATTCCGCCAACGTTACCTCATGCGGCGGATGATCAGGCGGCGGAGGGGGGCGGTATACGGGGTCATCGGAGGGTCGGCGTCCGGACCGGAGTAATTGTTGCAGTTCCTCTCGCAGGGCGGTATCGCTGACCCCGAGCCCTTCCGCGGCCTGTCGGACAAATTGGTCCCGCTGGATGGCGCCGGGTGCGTGTCGGATGGTTTCGAGTATGGCCCGGGTCGCGCGAAGCAATCCTGTTTCCGTATTGAAATCTTCGCGTTGGGATAACACCCCTACATGGAATCTCACCAGCGAACGCGCCGATGCCAGAAGGTCTTTGAAGGACTCCGGACCCTTCGCGCGAATCAGTGAATCGGGGTCGCTTCCGTGCGGAAGCGCGACAAGGCGCACGCTTAAACCCGTTCCAATGCACACCTCCGCCGCGCGCAGGGCCGCATTCTCGCCGGCCGTGTCCGAATCGAAGACCAGGATCACCTCGTCCGCATAGCGTTTCAGAAGCCGGCCGTGTTCCTCGGTGAGCGCGGTACCCTGCGGGGAGACCGCGTTCGGGAAGCCGCTTGTTTGACAGCGGATTACGTCGATCTGGCCTTCGCACAGAATGGCCGCATGTGAATCGACCATGGCCGTGCGGGCCCGGTCCAGCCCGTACAGAACGCGGCTTTTATGAAACAAGGGGGTGTCCGGGCTGTTGACGTATTTGCCGCCGCGTCCCTCGCCGAGCAGACGTCCGCTGAACCCGATGACCTTGTCCATCTCGTTGCGAATCGGAAACATCAATCGATTCCGGAATCGCTCGTAGTACTCTCCGGCCCGGTCGGATTTCACCAGTACGCCCGCCGCTTCTAGTTCCCGCGGGGTAAACTCTTTCTTTTCCGCCCACTTCAGCAGGGTTCCCGGTTGATCCGGCGCGTAGCCCAGCACATAATCCCGGGCGGTGGCTTCGTCGATCGCCCGTTCTTCAAGGTAGGCCCGGGCCGCTTTCGCCGAACGGTGCGACATCAGTGTGCGATGATAGAAAGCGGCGAGTTGTTCGTGCAGGCGGTAGAGCACATCCTTATCCACCTCGCCGGGTTTCCGGGGCGCTCGTTCGGGGATGGTGATCCCGGCGCGGTCGGCCAGCATGCGGAGCGCGGTGGGGAAATCCACTTTTTCATAATCCATGACGAACTTGAAAACGTCTCCGGCCGCATGACAACCGAAACAGTAATAGAGCTGCCGGTCGGGATTAACCGTGAACGACGGTGTTTTTTCCTTGTGGAACGGGCACAGGGCGCGGAAACGGCCCGCCGCTCTTTTCAGCGGTACGTAGCGGCCGATGACCTCAACGATGTCGTTGTGGATTCGAACCTGCTCGACGATTTCGCTGGATGAAGGATTTGCCATAGTACCCTAACACACTCGAACGGGGGCCGGTCACGCCGGGTCCGGCGCGGCTACGGACACCCCGCTGTAGCCGCCGCGGATACGCGGTGGCTGGAAATCGCGCGGACGGGTTCCCCACCGTTACTCATATTCCGGATAATCATCCGGTTCGATCCGGCGCAACTCAGGATAGCGTTCCGCCAGTTGATCATACCACGGCATCATGGTCTCCGCGGTATGCCGGCCGATCAGGGAATACTCCGTCATATTGCTTTTCGTGGGCTCGCGCCCATGCAGTTGAACAAGGAATATTACGGCGGCGACCAGGATGCCGTAGCGAACGGTCCCCAGGATGGCGCCGCCCAGTCGTTCGATCCAACCCTTGAACGCGAACGACATGATCTTCTTGATGAGCGAACCCAGGGTGAACAATACGATCAACGCGACCAGAAGTACGATGACAAGGGCAATCGTATGCGCCTGCAGCAGCGTCCATTCCCGGGCCTGCGCAAGATAATCGCCGATGGGTTCGTACAGGTACCAGGCCGAAGCCACCGCCAGGGCGAGGGCGATCAACGCCGCCACTTCACCGGACAGGCCGCGGACGAGACCTCGCAGAAAACCGATGAACAGAACGGCCACGATGATGAAGTCATATATGTTGAATTCGGGCAACACATCCATGCCGGATTCCTTTCAATCATTGGGAACCCGTATACGATATTTTTCCCATGATTGGAAGAAAAAGGACAGCACGGCCCTTCCGGGAGGGGGATCAAAGGCCCGGATGGTGAACCGAATCGGGGAATCGCCGAATGTAACAGAAAGAGGCGGATGGGTATGGATTCGGCCCGGCCGATACGCCTGATAACGCCTCTCGTCCACGGACCCTTCCGCCGCGCAATCCAATCTTGTGCATCCTTCGGAGATGGCATACGATTGTCCGGATTATCTTTGCCCGACTTCCGGGGTGCTGTATGGACTGCAAATACCGTCTCACAGATGAAATTACCTTTTACCCGTAAGATCCTGACCGATTGGGCCGGCGCACGCGTATTTCGCGAGGCGAAGTCCCTGCACGATCAGGGGTATGTCCGGAAGGTCGAATACGATCCCCCGCATGTCCGTGGTGAAATTGCGCGTGGAAACCGGCCCATGCGGTCAGGTCTCAAGATTCTGTCCGACGGCAGTGCCGAGAATCAGTGTCCCTGCTACGACAACCGGGAACGGGGCATTGTCTGTTCGCACGTCATTGCGCTTTGCCTGGAACTGCTCGACCGGGCGCACGATCCCGCGCGGCAGGAGAAACTGGAGGAGGAAGCGCGCCGGGCGGCCCGACTCCAGAAGATTGATGAGCGGGACTATATCCAGCGGACATCGACGGATGCCGAGGGGGCGGTCGGCGCCGGGCTTCGCGTGGAGCTGGGCCGGGATTGGCGGGAACGGGCACGCCGGGACGCGGTGCCCCTGTCGGTCTCGATGGAGTACGACGGCGAACAGCATGCTCCCGAGGAGGTTCCCACCGACGTGACGTTCCGGCTTACCCCAAAGGATGAGTCGATTCTGTTCGTGCTGGAAGATATCGCGGAAGGCCCGGTTCGGGGGCGCCTCGAGATGTCGGTCAAGGATTTCCTCAATGTGCTGTCGCTGTTTGAGGGGAAAAGCCTGTTTGAGGAGGGCGTGAACATCCCCTTGACCGTGAATGTGGCGCGCATGAGTTCGCGTTTGCGTATGGGATTGGATGAGGAAACGGGAGAACTTATTTTGTCCGTACACACGGAATTGCCCTACATGAAACCGGGCGAACAACCGTTCTATCTTGTGGCCCGTCAATCGGGGTGGGTATACGGCGCGGACAACTTCTGGCCCTTGGAAAAAATTCTGCCGGAGCCGTTGCACGGGGTCTATGAACAGCCCGTGTATATCGGACGACAGGCCGTCCCGCGATTTCTGCGCGTGGAACTACCCGCGCTGGCGCGCCTTATGCCGGTCGACTCGGAGGTTACGGAAGACCTGTTCACCATCGAACCGGAGGAACCCCGTTTCCGGCTCGTGGTGCGTGGAAGTCCGGCCTCGCTGGCGGCGACCCTGTACGCGGAGTACGGCGACGAGATCATGGTGGCCGGAAAGGCGAGCGTGGCGGGGCATTTTGCGCATCCGGATCCGGAGGATCTCATGCGGTATACCGTCCGGAATGCGGACGCAGAGCAAAGAGCGCTGGAGGAGCTGGGTCGGACGGGATTTTCCGGTTTAAAAGGGGATGCGCTCGACACGATCATCGGTAACCGCGAGGTGCTGAATTTCCTGGGTCGCGATATGCCCGCCTTTCGGCGTAAAGGCTGGAAAATCGAGATGGAGGGCCGAATCTCGGGATTCATGGAGGAGGTTGATTTTGTCACACCCGTCGTGCATGTGGAGGAGGGGGGCGGCGGTTGGTTCGAGATTGGATTTCATTTTCAAAACCGGGAAGGCCGGAGCCTTTCGGAATCGGATATCCGACGCGCGCTTCGACGCGGCGAATCCCACGTGGAACAGGATGGGCACACGATTCTGCTCGATGCGGACGCCATTCAGTCCATGACGGAGATTTTTGAGGACTGCGCGAGCGCGGAAGGCTCCGCGGCCGGCCGGTTTCGATTGGCGGACGTGCATTCCGCCTATGTAAAGTCATCGCTGGACGCGCTGGACGGCGTGGATGTGGAGGCCGGTTCCGATTGGCGTTTTCGGGCGGAACGACAAAACCGGGTCCAACCGATGGAGCCGGTGGAGTTGCCTCGGGATCTCCGGCGCACCCTGCGCGGATATCAACGGGAAGGCGTGAACTGGCTTCGCTTTATCGAGGTGAATGGGTTTGGCGGTATCCTGGCCGACGAAATGGGGTTGGGCAAGACCCTGCAGACGCTGGCCTGGCTTCAGGTCAAACGGGCCCGGCCGGAGGCGGCCGGCCGGCCCGCGCTGATTGTATGTCCGACCAGCCTGGTGGGTAACTGGGCGGAGGAAGCACAGCGTTTTGTGCCGGACATGCGGGTTTTGCGGGTTATGGGGGCGGATCGCCACGATCGATGGGATCAAGTCGAAGGGGCCGATCTCGTCATCACATCGTACGCCTTGCTGCGCCGTGATGTCGGTCAGTATCTGAATCACGAATTTGCGGCCGTTGTGTTGGACGAGGCCCAGCACATCAAGAACCGGTCCACGCAGAACGCCGTGTCCGCGAAGAAACTTCGGACGGGCCACCGCCTGGTATTGACGGGAACGCCCATCGAAAACAGCGTGGCCGATCTGTGGTCCATCATGGATTTCCTGATGCCCGGCTATCTCGGATCGCACGAGAGTTTCCGCCGGCATTACGAGTCCCCGATCGCGCAGGGCGGTCCGGAGGGCGAAATGGCCCAGAAGAAGCTGCGGCGAAAACTGCATCCGTTCCTGTTGCGGCGGTTGAAGCGGGATGTGGCGCGGGATCTGCCGCCCCGGATCGATCGCCTGGCTCCGTGCGAATTAAGCGCCGATCAACAGATGGTGTATCGCGAACTTCTGGTCAATTCCCGGCGGCGCATCACGGATATGGTCGCCAAACAGGGATTTCAGAAGTCGCGGATGGAGATTTTGAAAACGCTGATGCGCCTGCGACAGGTGTGTTGTCACTTGGAGCTGTTGAAATTAACGGGAGTCAAGAGCCGGTACCCGTCGGAAAAGCTTAATCTATTCTTCGAACTGCTGGACGAAGCCATGGACGGAGGCCATCGCGTGCTGGTCTTCAGCCAGTTTACCTCCATGTTGAAGATTGTATGCCGGGAATTAATAAAGCGTGATCTCCGGTACTGTTACCTGGATGGATCGACCAAGAATCGCATGGAGGTGGTCCATGAATTCAATACGAATCGCGATATCCCGCTTTTCTTGATCAGCCTGAAAGCGGGGGGGACCGGTTTAAATCTGACGGGGGCCGATATGGTGATTCATTACGATCCATGGTGGAACCCGGCGGTGGAGGATCAGGCCACCGATCGGGCGCACCGGATCGGGCAGAAGCGCACGGTGTACAACGTCAAGCTGATCACCCGCAACACCGTGGAAGAAAAGGTGCTCGCCATGCAGAAGAAGAAACGATCCGTCATCAGCGCCACCCTGGCATCGGACGAGGATGTCATGAGCCGTTTGCGATGGGAAGACGTGCGGGAGTTGTTGGAGATATAGTGCGTCGTGCGTCGTGCTTCGTCCACCGTCGCGTGCAGGGTGTGATGCGTCGGTGGGTCGTATCCGGCTCGGCAGGAGCCTCGCCCTCCACGAGAAGATATATCGCCGTCATTCTCTGTTCTTCTGGAGGGCGAGGCTCCTGCCGAGCCGGATTCCGATTAAGATCACGGTTAAGGCGAAAACGCCCTTGCGCCAAACGGCGCAAGGGCGTTGATGTCCCCGAAAAACCTCGAAGACCTGTCTTTTACCAATCGGTCCCGTACACGGCGTCTTCGCCCAGCAATTCCTCGATGCGCAGGAGCTGGTTGTATTTGCAGACGCGATCGGTACGGCTCATGGACCCGGTTTTGATCTGGCCGGCATTTGTGGCCACGGCGATATCGGCAATCGTGGTGTCTTCGGTTTCGCCGGATCGATGGCTGATAACCGAGGTGTATCCGGCACACTTGGCCATTTCGATGGCGTCCAGGGTTTCGGTCAGTGTGCCGATCTGGTTGACCTTCACGAGAATCGAGTTCGCCACACCCATGTCGATACCCTTCTTGAGGAATTTGGTGTTGGTGACGAACAGGTCATCGCCGACGAGCTGAACCTTGTCGCCGAGCCGCTCGGTCATGATTTTCCAGCCCTTCCAATCGGATTCGTCGCACCCGTCTTCGATGCTGATAATGGGGTATTGCCGGATCCATTCCTCGTAGAAATCCACCATCTCGGCGGCGGAGCGCTTCGAGCCGTCGCTCTTCTTGAAAACGTATTTCTTTTTGGTCTTGTCATAGAACTCGCTGGCCGCGGCATCCAGGGCGATGAACACGTCTTTGCCGGGCTTGACGCCGGCCTTTTCAATGGCCTGCATGATGACCTCGAGTGCTTGATCGTTGCTTTCGAGGTCCGGCGCGAATCCGCCTTCATCGCCGACGGCGGTGCTCAATCCCAGCTTCTTGAGCACACTCTTGAGCGCGTGAAAGATCTCGGCCCCCATGCGAACGGCTTCGGAAAAAGATTTTGCGCCTTTGGGCATGATCATGAATTCCTGGATATCCACCGGGGCATCCGAATGCGCGCCGCCGTTCAGGATGTTCATCATGGGAACCGGAAGGATTTTCGCGTTGGCGCCGCCCATATAGCGGAACAGGGGAAGACCCGAAAAATCGGCTGCCGCCCGCGCCGTGGCGAGAGACACGCCCAGCATCGCGTTGGCCCCGAGCTTGCTCTTGTTTTCGGTGCCGTCCAGTTCGATCATCATGCGATCGATGGCCACCTGATCCAGCGCATCGGCCCCGAACAAGGCTCCGGCGATGGTGGTGTTGATGTTCTTGACGGCCTTTTGCACCCCTTTCCCCAAATAGCGTTTCTTGTCTCCGTCGCGCAATTCCAGCGCTTCACTTTCTCCGGTGGACGCGCCTGACGGCACCGCCGCACGACCCGCGAAGCCTCCGTCCAGCACGACCTCGACTTCCACTGTAGGGTTGCCGCGTGAATCGATGATTTCCCGGCCCAGAATATCAATAATCTCTGACATGAGTTGTTCTCCTTTGAATGGAACGGCCCGGGCGATCCCGTTAAGCGGCTTCATCCCATTATTCCCGGCGATCGTTGCAGACCGACGATGAAAGCCCGTTACCGTTGAATTTACTTTTTTATTGGGAATACTGCGAGCTGACGATAGACTAGGCGGGTGTCGGGATCAAGTGTGAAGATATCCGGAGGTTTTTTTGCAAGACGTTATCGGGATATTGGGCGGGACGTTCAACCCGGTTCATAACGGTCATCTGATCATGGCGCAGGATGCGCTGGAGTGTTTCGGGCTTTCCCGGGTCCTGTTCATCCCGTGCTGCGCGCCGCCTCACAAGGCGGCGGACGGCCTGGCCCCGGCGGAAGACCGCCTGGCCATGGTGGCGCGCGCCATCGAGGAGGATGAACGCTTTTCCGCGAGCCGTATGGAAATGGATCGGGGCGGCATATCGTACGCGATCGATACCGTGGGCGTTCTTCGTGATCAATATCCGGACAGCCGGATTTGTTTTATCATCGGGGCGGACACCCTGCCCGAGTTGCATACCTGGAAAAATATAGAAAAACTGCTGGGTTTGTGTGAATTCGTAACGTTGGCGCGGCCCGGTGTTTCGGCGGGGGATCTCGCGGATCATCTTCAGTTGCCCGGGGGGGCGGCGAAACAGTTGCTGAAACGAGTGGCGGTCGGGCATCAGGTCGATATTTCGTCTTCGGATATCCGGCGGCGTGTCGAGGACGGGCGAAGCATACGTTATCTTGTGCCCCGGAGCGTTGAACGCTATATTCAATCAAGTGCATTATACCGGAAGGAGCATCGCTAATCGAAACACGGGATTGTTTGAACAAGGCTAAAAGCATTCTGCTCGACTACAAGGGCGCGGATGTGGTGATCCTGGACCTTCGCGAGCTTTCCGGTGTAACGGATTATTTTATCCTGGTCACCGGAAACAATGTTCCCCACATCAAGGCCTTGGCCGAGTGTGTGGAGGTCGCGCTGAAGAAAGCGCATGTGCGTTGTTTCCGCGTTTCCGGAAAGCCGGAAAGCGAGTGGATCGCAATGGATTACCTTGATTTTGTGATCCACATTTTTTCCCCCGAACGCCGCGCCTATTATGCCTTGGAACAACTCTGGAGCGATGCTCCGGCCGTGGCGGATTGAGCGTCAAGGCGGACGGGCAGCGTGCGCGCGTAGAGCGCACATAAGAGTAGACCGGCCGCGTCAAGGCCCCATGAACAGTCTTTCCGGAGCCGATCTCAGCAGTTGCTCGAGGTATTCTTCCACAAGCTGGTCGCGTTGCTCGCGTTGCGTCTCCCATTCTTTTTTAAGTCGATGCAGGCGTTCCTCCATCCAGCGGATGCGTTCGAGTTGCTGTTGCTCCCGGATATCGTACAGTTCTTCGACGTGGGTTCGCAGTGCTTCCGCGAGGGCTTCCCGTTTTTCCGGATCGGGTTCCGTGCGGTACGCGTCGAGCAGGCTTCGCATCTCCTTAACAATATCCTGCGTTTCAGGACAGGAAGGAAAGCCGGGATGCCGTGCCGGCATCCAGTCGGGCCTGGTTTCCCGGGTGCTATGCCGCATCAGCGTGCGCATCATGCCTTCGCGTTCATGCCGGGGTTGCCGGATCATGAATTCGTGGAGCTGTGGATGCTGCCGGCGCAATTCGTGAAGCATTCTTCTTCGGCGAACGCGCTCGCGCAAGGCATCCCGGAACGCAGCCGGGTCCGATTGCCTCAATTCCTCCATGCGTTCGTATTCCTCCGGATCATCTTCGCGGAGGCGCTGCATCCATTCTTCTACCGGTTCCCGCGCCATGGGGCCGCCGGGCCCCTGTTCGCGTGCCCCGCGAAAACCCGGCCGCTCATGCGGCTCGTCCAGATTCGCGCCGGTCGCTTTGGCGCTCAGGCCGGACACGGCCGGGAATACGCCCGATAAGAGGGCGGCGATGGACAGGGTTGTCAGGAACGATGCGGTTTTCATATCGGTTGATCCTCCAGTCTTATCAGTTCTTCTGCCAATTCGCTAATTTCGATCCACAGGGGGTCTTGAAAAAGATGCGCCAGGTCCATGTCCCGTTCCAGGGCGGCCAGTTCCGATTCGAGTTCCGTCATGTCCCGCTCCAACGTTTCCGGCCATGACACAGCCGCATACGGAACCGGCTCCGGCCCGGGGGATTTGGCCCAGTGGAGTTCATCCCGGGGCATGGATACATAGAGCCCGACAGCGGCCGCCAAAAGCAGCAGGGATATCGTTCCGTACACAAGGGCCGGACGCCATAAACGAGCGAATGGTTCGGGTGCCCGTCGTGTTTCCAGGCGTTCCAAGCGGTTCAGATGTTCTGCAGCCTCTTCCCGGATGCGTTCCCAAACATGTGGCGACGGACCCGGCGGGGGCGCGGATTCGCGTGATGCCCGGAGCAGGCTTTTCAGCCCGGCTTGCAGGCGGGCGGCTTCCGGATCACGCCGAAGCGCACGACGAATGCGCCGGCGATTCCACCACGAAAGCTCGCCCGATTCGTCGAGCAGAAGATATCGCATGATCCGGTCCTGTTTCATATGGTCAACGTCCCCATTCCCGGTAGTCGGGTTCCAATTCCGCTTTCAATTTTTCCAGCGCATATTGCATACGCGCCAGTGACGTATTGATCGAAGTATGCTGTATGCGCGCGATCTCTCGAAAGGGGAGATCGGCTTCCGTCCGAAGAAGAAAGACCTCCCGCTGCTCCGGTGGAAGCCGGGAAACCGCCGCCGCAATGACCCGGCCCAGATCCCGGCCGGCCGTTTCCCGGTCCGGCCCGATGACCGGCGCCGCGATCCGCTCGGACCATGCGCTCGAAGCGGAGTGGGCCGCATCCAGGCTTGCGTCCGGCTTCTTCTTCCGACTCGCATCGATGATCACGTTCCGCGCAATACGGAAGAGCCAGCTCAATAAATGCCCGGGTTTGAAGTCGTCCAGGTTTCGCACGGCGCGTATCCAGGTGTCCTGAAAGATTTCGTCCGCATCGACTCCCGGTGAGGTCATTTTGTATATGAACCCGTAAAGCGGTCGCCGATACCGTTCCACCAGTCGGCCGAGCGCTTCCACGTCGCCCTTCCGGTATTGATTCAGCCACTGTATTTCCGACTTTTCCATGTGATGCATGCATGTCGCCGGTCGCCTTCGTCCACATAACGACCGGTTCACGGGATTATTGTATTGTTTTTCAGGAGAAGGGGAAACAACGTTCCTCGGAATTATGGACTGGCCCGATTACGGTGGGAACCGCTGCCTGGGTTGAATTCAGCGGTGTTATCGCGTTATAGTGGCCGACAGCGTCATCAGAGCAAGGAAAGGCCTCTCATATATGAAAATCATTGTGCTAACGACTTTATTCGTCCTGCTCCCGTGGGTGGTCGGGGATAGCCAGGCCTTCGAACCCACGGAGTATGAGGAGTGGGGGGGCTTGAGTTTCAGGGTTCAGCGGGATTTGGACGGTGATGTGTATGGTCTTTCATTTCAGTCCGGCGTGTGGTGGGTGGGAACGCCGGTGTTTGGCGAAATATCCGGCGGTTGGCTGACGGACCGTCTTCAAGACGGAGACTTTTCATTTGTCGGATTTACCCTGCGATGGTTGCCGCGCACGAATTGGGCGCCTTTTGTCGGGGTGGGAGGAAATTATCAGTCGTTGGTGTCGGACCGCGAGCGCCGCGAGGATCCGTTGGAGCATAAACCGCGCAGTTATTGGAGCGGTCACGCAGAGGCCGGCTTGCGGATCTGGTTCGGCGAAGCGCGGCATTTTCTCGAAGGGTTGTACCGCCAGACCTGGACGGAACGTTCGGGTGATTTCGACTATTCCTGGATAGCGATTGCTTACGGACGATTGTTGTGAATGAAGAGAAGGGAGCCGATATGAGTGCCGTTTTTGTTTACATGACCGCAAAGGATGCGGAAGAAGCGCGCCGGATCGGCGCGGACCTGGTGCAGAACCGGCTGGCGGCATGTGTCAATGTGCTGGACTCCATGCGTTCGATGTATCACTGGGAGGGCCGGGTACAGGAGGAGAGCGAGGCGGTGCTCATCGCCAAGACCGCGGAAGACCGGGTGACCGCCCTGACGGAACGGGTCAAATCCCTGCACAGTTACGACTGTCCCTGTATCATCGTGCTGCCCATTCTTGGAGGGCATCCCGAATTCATCGAATGGATCCAGGCCGAGACCCGTTGATGGGTATGCCCCGGCTACCGCCGGGCCCGCAGGATAAGATAGAGCAGTTGCAGCAAGGCCGTGACCAGTGCCGCCACGTAGGTCAGGAAGGCGGCGTTCAGGACCTTCCCGGCGTGTTCCTGTTCCCGTACCGTCACGATGCCCGCGCTGACCATCATCCGTTTCGCCCGCGCGCTGGCATCCCATTCGACGGGGAGCGTTACCAGCGAGAAAAGGACGACAAAGCTGAAAAGGATGATGCCGAGGTGCATCAAGCCGAGGCTTTCAAACATTAACCCGATGAAGAAAATGAAATAGGCGGCATTGGTGCCGATCGAGGCCATGGGCACCAGCGTTGAGCGGAGGGCGAGTGGAGTGAAATGTTCCGCATGTTGGATGGCGTGACCGGCTTCGTGACACGCCACCCCGATGGCGGACAGGGAATTGGACTGGTAGACGTCCGGCGACAGGCGCAGGGTTCGGTTCCTCGGATCGTAGTGATCACTCAAGAAACCGCGGACCGGTTCGATTCGGACGTTCTGTAGCCCCCGCGAATCCAGCAAGCGCCGGGCCGCTTCCGCGCCGGTCACCCCCGAGGATGCGGCGTACCGGGCGTACTTGTGAAACGTGCTCTTCGTGATGTACGTGGCGAAACCGGCCAGGATCAGGCCGGGAATCGCAATAATGAACCATAACGGATCGATGAAAAACATGGATCACCCCGTTCGTTGAGTTTCGTGACGATAATGTAGCCGGAATCAGGGAACAATCAACCCGGGAATGCGACCGCCCGACTTTGTGATAAGCCCGTAGAAGAGAACGCAAAGGCGCAAAGAGGATAAAGGGGTAGGGATCGATCGATCCGGTCTTGCACCACCCATGTTCCGGCGGGTCCGTCCGGCTTCGCCCTACCAATCCCAAATCCACCGGGGGCAAGGTAGGGCGCGGGCGCCGCACGCGCCGGGAAGGAGGATCCGGTTTGGTCCATCTCATGTTCCGGCGGGTCCGTCGGCCCCGCCCTACCAATCCCAAATTCACCGGGGGCAAGGTAGGGCGCGGGCGCCGCACGCGCCGGGAAGCAGGATACGGTTCGACTCAACGCATGTTCGTTCAGCTCTTTGTGACGGCCGATACGAGCACGTTTACCGACCGGGTATCCAGCCGGAGTGTCTTTCGATCTTCGCCCAACGCGGGTTCGTGCTCTTCGGTCGTCAATCCGATCGCCCACGGCTTTCCGGGGGGCGGAGGCAGGGAGAAGGTCACTTGCTGGTCAGAGGCGTTGAAGAGCATCAGGAGATGATCCCGGTCTTCTTCCGCGCCCGTAAATCGGCTCAGTCCGTTCATCAGGCAGCCGACAACGCAGCTCGATTCCCAGTGGGGCGCCTGTCCGTCGGGTCCGAGCCAATGAATGTCGGCTTCCCCGGATTCATGCCGGGCTCCCTTCAGGAAGGTGGTCCGGCGCAGGGAGGGATGCGCTTTTCGGAACGTAATGGCCCGCAGGGTGAACTCGACCAGATCCTTGTGTTCCTCGATCCCTTTCCAGTTTAACCATGACGTTTCGTTGTCCTGGCAATAGGCGTTGTTGTTGCCGTTCTGCGTGCGATAAAATTCATCGCCCGCCAGCAACATCGGCACGCCTTGGGAGAGCATGACCGTGGCGATGAAATTCTTGACCTGCCGCTTGCGGACCGCCCGGATATGGGGGTTGTCCGTGGGGCCTTCTTCCCCGTAGTTATAGCTGTGATTGTGACTGTCGCCGTCCCGGTTGTTCTCCCCATTGGATTCGTTGTGTTTCTCCTTATAGCTCACCAGGTCGCGCATGGTGAATCCGTCATGGCAGGCGACAAAATTAATGGATTTCTGCGGCGTTTGACCCTTTCGGTCATATAGATCCGCGCTTCCCGTAAGACGCGTTGCAAAATGGCTGAGCATGCCGGTATCGCCACGCCAGAATTTGCGCACGTCGTCCCGGTAACGCCCGTTCCATTCGGACCAGCGGCGGCCGGGGAAGGAGCCGACCTGGTATAATCCCGCCGCGTCCCAGGCTTCTGCGATAAGCTTGCAGTCCCGGAGAACAGGATCGTGGGAAATACGTTCGACGATGGGCGGCTGATCAAGCACGTTGCCGTTTTGATCGCGGGTAAAAATCGATGCCAGATCGAAACGGAATCCGTCCACATGGAATTCCGTCATCCAGTACCGCAGGCTGTTCAGAATGAAATCCATGACGGCCGGATGATTGCAGTTCACCGTGTTACCGCAGCCGGTATAATTCCGATAGTGTTTTCCGTCTTTCTCCAGCATGTAATAGATGGAATTGTCGATGCCCCGGAAGGAGTACGTGGTCCCGTGCAGCCCGCCTTCGGCCGTGTGGTTGTACACCACGTCGAGGATGACTTCGATGCCCGCCTGGTGCAGGGCCCGCACCAGTTCCTTGAATTCGCGGATTTGCTGTCCCACGACGCCGTCGTGTGCGTACCGGCCGTTCGGAGCGAAGAAACCGACCGTGCTATACCCCCAGAAATTGCGCAGGTCGTGCCGGTGTGGATCCCCGAAATAATATTCCAGTTCGTTGAATTCATGAACGGGCAGAAATTCGACGGCCGTGACACCCAGTTCCTTGAGATACGGGATCTTCTCCATGAAACCGCGATAGGTTCCGGGACATCCTACCCCGGAGCTCTCGTGAACGGTGTACCCCCGAATGTGAGCCTCATAGAGGATGGTATCGCTCATCGGGATGGCCGGCGGTGTGTCTTCCGACCAGTCAAAGTCATCGGCGACAATCACCCCCTTGGGAAACCGGGCGCCGCCCTTGGGAAATTTATCGGAGCGGTAATATGCCTTGTTGCCCCAGGGGGTATGACCTGCGATGGCCCGGGCATAGGGATCCAGAAGCCAATGTCTCGGGTGGTAATGGTCGGCGTGCCCGCCGGGCGGTTTGCCCTCGGCGCGGTACAAGTAGAATTGTCCCGGCGCCGCATCCTCGACCTCGATAAACCAGATATCGCCGATACGATTCTTTTCGGGTTCCAGATCGTATTCGGCAAACGGGCGCTCGTCTTCGGGTTGATGGAACAACATCAGTCGAACCTTGGTCGCGTGGCGGCTGAAGAGTGTAAAGCGAACGCCCTTGGCCGTGACGTGCGCCCCGTAGGGGATGGGGGCCACCCAGTCGACAGGTATTTCACGTTTACCCTTCCTCATTCGGAATATCCCCTGTGCTGAAAGGTGTATTTCAGCCGTTGTCCAAACGTCCGGAAGATCCGAAACATTCCTCCGTTACGTTTTCGGTGGCGTCGACGACGGCGGCGATGACGCGAACCGGATGCATGGTCCGGCGGCCGCGGTGAGCCGGTTGAAGGCGATTCGGCGGGTGGCGGCGCATCCCGTTGCACGCCAAACATCATACCCTGCGCGCCGGCCACGGCGGGCTTGACGATCCAATCCCCGGTGGCCTTCATCGTGGAGTCAAGAGCCGTTCCGATGCCCCGGTTGACCTGTTCCCAGAATCCGGGTTGTTGTGCCTTTTCGGCGGGCGCCTCGGCCATGATGCGCCCCTTGATGTCGGGCAGTACGTCCTTGGTGAAGATGTTCTTCACGTCTTTGACAAAAACCTTCATGTTGGCGCCCAACGACTCCGCGGCTTCCTGCTTGTTCCAGCCGCGAAACGCGGCGCACCGGTGCATGGCGGCGTGTCCCGCGGCCGAGGTGAACAGCCCCGCGCCGAGTCCCTGTCCGATATCGTCGGTGATCCGGCCGATCACCGGCACGAAGGCAAAAAGATTTTCCAGCAGGTTCCGGCCGATGTACAGGAAGTTGACCGTGGCTACGACCCGCATCACGTCGCGCAGGGTGCGGAATTGCTCGCGGGGGGCGGGCCGGCTGGAGTAAATGCCGACAATACGCCGTACCATGGCCGTATTCCGGTACAGCACAATCAGCAGGTCCATGCTGTGATAGGGACTCAGCGTGACGCCGATCATGACATCCCGCACGCTTCGCCTCACTTCGCGCTCCGCTTCCGCGTCCAGCGTGTTCAGGATCGGCGCGATCACATCGCCTTCGGTTTGCTGAATCATGCGCACAAGATCGTCATTCAGCGGATGTGCCTTCAAGGTGCCTCGTATCTCGTCCACGTGCCGCCGCGCGAGTTTCCGTTGTTCTTCCGTAATGCCCGGATTGCCCGCCAGACGCTGAAGATAACGCATTAAATACCGGACATAACCGCGCATTTCATAGTGGGTGGCTTCATCGATTTCCGGCGGCGGAGGCGGTTTCAAACTGCGTGGATACCGCATCATGCCCCGGACCGTATACAGGAGGCCGGCCAGTAATGATCCGGAGAGCACCGCCACATAGGTCCAGGCCAGGATGGAACTGAAACGGTGAAGGAAAATGAATATGCGCAGCAACTCGATGAAGACAATAAACGTAAGCAATAGGCCGATAATCAGCAGGATCCGGCCGAATAATTTCCATGCGCGTGCGAACATCGTTGTTCCCTTTCAGGAGATGGGACCCCGCAGGGTCAGTAGTGAACTGTAGGCGGTTCCCCAGTCCATGCTCAAGCGTTATTTCCTTC
>SLKG01000100.1 GCA_007134735.1 Kiritimatiellia bacterium | reverse complement strand
TTAAGTCGGGGCGCTGGGATTTGAACCCAGGGCCTCTTACACCCCATGCAAGCGCGCTAGCCGGACTGCGCCACGCCCCGAACTCTGATATTATAGCCGGCTTTGTGTGGTTTGGCAAGGAGGATAAGTCATTAAGATTTAAGCGTTATGAGCAATAGTGATTTTAATAAACTGCTATTTCCATATGCAAAATACATTGGTATGTTAACAAAATCATCAAATATCAAAAACTATATTGACAAGAAACAAAAATTCTTATAAGATATCTATAAGAATCAACAAACAATCTTCAAAAATCGACAAAGGTCAAGTGTGATAACACATAACCGCCGGCAACAGCTTCTCGAAGTCTTACAAGATCGACCGGATTTTGGTATTTCCGAGATGGCCAAAGCGTTAAAGGTCTCCCAAGGTACAATCCGAAACGACTTGAACGCGCTCCAGGATGAGGGCAGAGTCAAACGTGTCCATGGGGGAGCAGTACTGCTAAATAGAAATAATACAAGTAATAATTCTTTTGACACCCGCTATGACCAAAACACCGCTGCCAAGATTGCGATAGCCCAACAAGCTGCCCAGTTGATTTCTGATGGCGATTCTGTTTTATTTGATGCGAGCAGTACCGCTTATTATGTTGCCTGTGCCATCAGTCATAGAAAAGAGCTCAGGGTTGTCACAAATGGCTTCCACACGGCCAATGAACTGGCACGAAATGACTCCAACAGGGTTGCTCTGATAGGTGGAATGGTTAATTTTGGTGCCTCCTCGGTTACGGGTTTGTTGAGTGAGCAGGTTATCGAGGATTTATATGTTCAAAAAGCCTTTCTTTCATGCAGTGGATTTAGTTTAGAGCGGGGAATGACAGAGCTGCACCTGAATGAGGCACATTTAAAAAGAAAAGTGATACATATCGCTGACCAACTAATTGCACTAATCGACTCATCGAAGTTTGGTAAAGAAGACTTAACACCGTTTGCTAGGGCTGAAGGTATTTACAAGTTGTTCACTGATCAAAACATCTCTAAAGAATGGGAGCAAAGACTGCTTGACGCAAGTATCGACCTTGTAATCTGTGATGAACAGGAAGTCCCTGACCATGACCAAATCCATCTTAAAACTAAAAGATATATCTAAAAGTTTTTCAGGCGTTGAAGTTCTTCATCGTGTGAGTTTTGACTTGCAACCTGGGGAGGTGCACGCATTACTAGGTGAGAATGGTGCTGGAAAATCAACCCTGGTGAAAGTGATTACAGGCTATCATCAACCAGATCATGGTGATATTTACCTGGACGATGCGTTGGTTCAATTTGTTGACACCCGAGATTCTCGCCAGGCAGGTATTGCAGCCATTTACCAAGAATTAAGCCTGTTTCCTGACCTTGACGTTGCTGAGAACATTTTCGTTGGACGACATCCCCAATCTTTTGGGTTGAAGGTTGATTGGCGGAAATTGTATGATGAAGCCCATGAACTACTTGATTCATTGGGTGTAACTATTGATCTAAAGCAAAAAGCCAGGCATTTGAGCATTGCCCAACAACAAATTGTGGAAATCGCTCGAGCCTTTTCGATTAACGCTCGCATTTTGATCATGGATGAACCAACCTCTTCACTAACCTTAAGTGAAGTGGCTGAATTATTTGCATTGGTAAATAATTTGCGTGAAAATGGCACAGCGATCATTTTCATATCTCATAGGTTAGAAGAGCTTTTTGAAATTGCCGATCGTGTGACTGTCCTTCGGGATGGTAATTACATTGCTACAACGAAAAGTAAAGAAACATCCCGTGATGATTTACTGCGGAAAATGGTAGGGCGAACAATTTCATCCCAGTACCCAAAAACTGAGGCTCCGTTGGGTGAAGTTGTTTTACAGGTCGATCAACTTACTTCTGAAGGATTGTTTACAGATATAAGTTTTGAGGTCAAAAGTGGGGAAATTCTTGGTATGGCAGGTTTGGTTGGTGCAGGTCGGACCAATGTTGCTGAATCAATATTCGGAATTCGTCCTGCAACAAGTGGAAAAATTCTAATTAATGGTCTGGAGGTATCTATTAATTCTCCCCAACAAGCCATTGGTCTGGGTCTTGCTTATGTTCCAGAAGATCGTCAGCAGCATGGTCTTATTCCTGCTATGCAGATTACGCCAAATATCAGTTTGCCAAAATTAGATGACTTTGCAAAATATACTTGGATTCTTAATAAAAAAGAAAAGAAATTTGCCTACTCTGCAGCTTTGCAAATGGAAGTTAGGGCGCGTAGTATCTGGCAGCTTGCCAAAGAACTGTCGGGGGGCAATCAACAAAAAGTAGTTTTGGCAAAATGGTTGTCAACCCATCCAAGAATATTGATCCTTGATGAACCAACAAGGGGCATTGACGTTGGAACCAAAGCCGCAGTTCATAAGTTAATGTCTGACCTGGCAGCAGATGGTTTGGCCATCTTGATGATCTCTTCTGAGTTGCCAGAAGTTATCGGCATGAGCGATAGGATTATTGTCATGAGAGAAGGTTTTATCACTGGTCATTTCATGAGGAGTGAGGCAACCCAAGAGAATGTTATTAATGCTGCCACGAAGGATGTAAGGATTGAGAATTTGTCATGACCACTCAAATATCAAGACGTACTACGCCACGAATAAATGTATGGGATCTATTAGCCCGATTTAGAGAAGTTGGCATCATTGTATTCATTTTACTCCTTGGCGCAGTTGTCACCCTAAGAGCACCATCATTTCTGACGGTAAACAATTTCCGTGATATTTTGATGAACATATCCATATTGGCAATTGTGGCTCTGGGTCAAACTATTGTTATCCTTACCAAAGGCATTGATCTATCAGTCAGCTCGATGATTGGATTGGTTGCAATGATGGTCGGGTTTGTGATGAGACAATATCCTGAAACACCTATTTTCCTGATTGTATTATTGGGGATGGCTTTAGGAACAATTGCAGGATCGTTCAACAGTATCATTATCACCTTTGGGAAAGTCCCTCCAATTATTGCTACATTGGGAACACTAAGCGTTTACCGAGGTTTAGTTTTCTTTTACAGCGGTGGCACCTGGGTTAATTCTTTTGAATTGCCGCAAAGTATTAAGATGCTGTCTAAAGGACGTTTATTCGGTGTGCCTAATTTGATCCTGATTGCTTTATTTATTTCAATCATTGTTTATCTTTTCTTGAAATTTACTCGAACTGGAAGAAATATCTATGCTGTTGGTAGTAACGTTGAAGCTGCAGAATATGCGGGGATAAGACCGCAAAGAATTATCTTTCTTGTTTACTTAATTAGTGGTTTACTATCTGGCATTGGTGCAGTTCTGTGGGTATCTCGTTTTGAATCGGCTCAGACAAATACCGCACTGGGATTTGAGCTACAAACGGTCACAGCTGCTGTAATTGGAGGTGTCAGTATCAGCGGCGGTGTTGGTACGGTGACAGGAGTGGTTTTAGGTGCAATTTTACTAGGGATTATTCAAAATGCGTTGACCTTGGTGAGGATTTCACCTTTCTGGCAGTTAGCAGCACAGGGGCTATTGATCCTTATCGCTGTTGTTCTTGATAAAGTGATCTACACCCGTGTGGCAAGGAATTAAAAATGACAGTTGAAACGATTAATAAAAACCAACAGGAAAATATCATCAGTGACCGACAGGCACGCAAATCATTTTTTTCTATTTTCTTAAAATGGGAATGGTTATTGTTTGTTTTGATCTTGTTGGTCATCTTCATCAACACGAGGTTATCACCTTTTTTCCTGAATGCGATTAATTTGTCGAGAACTTCATCTGACTTTATGGAAATTGGTTTGATGATGCTGCCGATGGTGTTGATCATTGTCACAGGTAATATTGATTTATCCGTTGCTTCAAATATGGGAATGAGTGCTTCTTTGATGGGGTTGATGCATAATATGGGTATCAATATTTGGTTGGCAGCATTGGCAGGATTGACGCTGGGAACGCTCGGTGGTGTGTTGAATGGTTATCTTGTTGCCTATGTTAAGTTGCCCTCCCTTGTGGTCACCTTGGGAACATTTGCTTTCTTTCGTGGCATTGCTTTTGGCTTCTTGGGAGATCAGGCAGCCCGGAATTATCCCAGTCAGTTTACTTTTATTGGTCAAGGAAGAGTATTCGACACATTGATACCCTTTTCAGTGGTTTTATTCATCGCGTTGGCATTGATATTCGGGTTGGTACTGCATCGGACGATTATCGGACGTCAACTGTACGCGATAGGAAATAACGAGCCAGCGGCAAAATATTCCGGTGTTCCCGTTGAAAAAATTAAATTCATTCTTTTTATTGTCTCAGGATTTATATCAGCATTAGCGGGATTGGTGTTGGCTGCCCGTTTTGGTAGTACACGACCAGATAATGGTACCGGACTTGAGCTGGCAGTGATTACTGCTGCTGTTTTAGGTGGTTTGGATATTAATGGTGGTAAGGGCAGCATGTACGGCGCTACGCTGGCTTTGGTTTTGATTGGCCTTTTGAGATTTGGGATGGGTTTGTTAAATATTCAAAGCCAGGTTCAGAGCATGGTGATTGGATTATTGTTGATCGTCTCGATACTTGTCCCTCACATTGGTCAACAAATTCGTTTTTTGAAACAGGTTAAGTTTCGTTGGCAATCTATACTTATGACTGTTGGACTGTTGGTTGTTTTTACGGCTTTCTTTATCTTCTTCTTTTGGTCTCGTGCACCAATCATTGCCCAATTCTAAAGTGTGAAGAAAAACCAAGAAAACCGTTTTAGTTGTTGTCATATTCAATTGATTAGAAAGGAGGTTTTATCAGATAATTGAACACTGTTGTTAGAACCGTTGAATCACAAATATATAGAAGGAGTTTAAAAATGAAAAACCGTTATTTGATCATTAGTTTAGTCACTCTGATTATCTTCAGTTTTGCTCTGAGTGCTTGTGCACCGGCTGATCCAGAACCACCTGTTGTTGAAGATGTTGAAGAGGTAGAAGAAGTTGCAGATCCAGCGGAATGTGAGAACTATGTTCTGGTTCCAAAAAACCTAGGTAACCCGTATTTTGACACTGGCAACGTTGGTGCCCAGGAAGCTGCTGGTGAATTGGGTATCACAGTTCTGTACCAGGGTTCGGCTACAGCTGATGCCAGTGAACAAATCACTCTATTAAATTCATTAATTGCCCAGCAGGTATGCGGCCTTGCAATTTCGGCTAACGATGAGGATGCCTTGGTACCAACTGGTCAAGCAGCCATGGAAGCTGGTATTGCGGTTGTTACTTGGGATTCAGCGATTGCGCCAGCAGGCCGTGATCTTCATATTAACCAGGCTGAATTAGAGGGCATTGGTAGAGTACAGATTGAAATGGCTTCCAGACTTGCTGGCCCAGATGGTGGTGAGATTGCAATTTTAAGTGCCACATCCACCGCTCCAAACCAAAATGCTTGGATTGAAGTCATGGAACAGGTTTTGACTGAACCTGAGTATGCCAATTTGGAATTGGTTGAGATTGTCTATGGTGATGATGATGATACGAAGAGCTACAATGAAGCTCAGGCGTTATTTACCAAATATCCTGACCTGAAAGTGATTATTGCCCCAACAACAGTGGGTATTGCTGCCTCAGCTCGTGCAGTCACTGATGCTGATTTGATTGGCCAGGTGTTTGTCACCGGTTTGGGTACACCTAACCAGATGCGGGAATATGTCAAGAATGGCTCTGCTCCAGAGTTTGCCTTGTGGAATCCGGCTGATTTAGCTTATCTTTCAGTTTACGCAATGCATGCCTTGGCAACAGGAGAAATTCAAGCCAGTGCTGGTGAAACATTCACTGCTGGGCGACTTGGTGAATACACTGTAGAAGACGATCCAGATCTTGGTCTCAATGTCTTGCTTGGCGCACCGTTTGTTTACGACGCCGATAACATTGACGATTTCGATTGGTAGACACTGGTAAGATTGTTAAGCAACTAAGTTAGAAATGTCACTTCGGCTTTGAATATAAACTAAATTGGCTTTAACCATCAGCGTTTAAGTTTGTTACCAATCAATTGCCGAAGTGACAACAACTTTTTTCTTCTAAGAAAGAGGGACCTAAATGAACCGTGTTGGGTTTCAATTTAAAGTGCGAAAAGATCGATTGGACGAATATAAAGCTTTGCATAAACAAGTTTGGCCTGAAATGCTGGATGCTTTACGAGAATCAGGCTGGTGTAATTACACCTTGTTTATGCGTGAAGATGGACTTATTTTTGGTTATTTTGAGACCGAAGAAGGCTTGCAAACAGCCCAGGATAAAATGGCAGCGACAGAAGTTAATGCTCGCTGGCAGGCTTTTATGTCTCGGTTCACGGTCGATCAGGAAAGACCTGATGAAGGTTTTGTTGAATTAGAGGAATACTTTCACTTGGATTAAATATGAAAAATGCACACAAGTACCTGGCTATTGACCTCGGCGCAGAAAGCGGGCGGACGATTGTAGGCTCAGTTACTGATGAGCGCCTGGTTATTGAAGAAACACATCGATTTCCGAATCAGCCTGTCAACCTACCGAGTGGTTTACATTGGGACGTACTCAGGCTGTGGTCTGATATAAAAATGGGGATTGGTATATCTTCGGAGAAGTTTGCCAAGAACATCAACAGTATTGCATTGGATACCTGGGGTGTAGATTTTGCATTGCTCGATCGTCAGGATGTGTTGTTGTCAAATCCGGTTCATTATCGGGACAATCGCACAGATGGGATGATGGCAGAAGCTTTTAAGCATATTCCTAGGAAAGAGATTTATAAATCCACTGGTATCCAGTTCATGAAGCTAAACACCCTTTACCAGCTGTTGTCGATGGTGATCTCAAAATCGCCCATCCTTGA
>SLKG01000129.1 GCA_007134735.1 Kiritimatiellia bacterium | reverse complement strand
CCTCCAGTGCATGTAGGATTCGGCATGGAGGGCGAAGCTCCTGCTGAGCCGTAGTTTCGCCCCATTCCACCAATTGACTCATCGCAATATACACGCTAATATCTATCGGAATAAGCAGGTTTGTGGGGCTATTATGATTTCCAGTAAATGTCATTATGCATTACGTGCCACGTTGGAGCTGGCGAAACGGCAAGGATCCGGTCCCGCCACTATTGTGGAGATCGCACGAGCACGTGACATACCTGCGCGCTTCCTGGAATCCATTCTTCGTCAGCTCAAACAGGCCAATTACACGGATTCCATTCGGGGCAAGAAGGGGGGATATGTGTTGGCGAAGCCTGCGCACAAAATAACGGTAGGCGAAATCATCCGCCTGGTAAACGGCCCTCTATTCGATTCCGACACGACCTTTGATCATCCCCGGCACGATGTCTTCCGGGATATCTGGAGCCGGGCGGAAAAGGCTCTCTCCTCTGTCTACGACTCGGTGAACTTTCATCAGCTGGTCGAACAGGAAGAAGAGGCGGCCCGGCATTTTGTTGTCGATTATGAAATCTGAAACAACCGGATGCGCGACCGGGCCGCATCGTGAGGAGACTCGATCATGTCCGACACACTTCCATTGACACCTGGCATTGAGACTCTGTTGAAACAATACCTGCTTTGTTGCTCCCACCTGGAGAAAAAGGAAGAGGAGCGCATGTCAACTGAACAAGCACTGACGGAACAACTCGGGAACCGATCCCGTGGCGTATGGGAAATTGAGGCGGGAGGAAAGAAGGTCCGGGTGGAAGTGCGGAAACAGACCCAAATCGAGTACGACGAAGATACGCTCCGAAAGCGCCTGGAAGACCGGTACGAGGCCATTTTGAAACCCGATCTCGAGAAAATTGCCCCGGTACTGGATCAGATCGAGGCCTGTTTTGATCACATCCTCGGTGTGATCGGATCCCCCTCGCCCGACAAAGTCCGTGAAGCCATCGAAGAGGGCCTCGTTACCCGGGAGGAATTCGACGGCGCCTTCCGCAAAACCACCCGAGCCAAAATCTCCATCACAGAGTCAACCTGATAGGAACCACGGATGGACACGGCGCGGAATAGCCACAACCATATTCTCGAGTTTCGATTATTGATTGCCCAAAAACGTGCATGAAAAATATGACGGATTGCAGTACGGATAACACGAATGATTACATATTGTCTTTTGCCCGATAGGGGGATAACCGTTCTCTCACGCACGCGGGGTGGGATGGCGCAGGGACGCCCGGTTTTCGCTTCAATCGAGGTCCGGCCAGCTTGATGCAAAGATTGCGGAGATCGTCAACTGCGCGCAAGCGGCGACACAATGCGTGCGAGCTATAATCAACCGATTGTCGAATCATCGTCACCTTTTAACTTTTCTATATCGTCCATATCCGTTCCACTGCCACGAAGGGATTTCATGGCTATTAATCCCTCGCGATCCAGTATCCAGATAGGCTCCCCCATTACCTCCAGCCGTACCCGGCACTTCCATATTGATGACAGCATTGGAGTTGCCATAATGAGATCCAATGGGATTGGTTCACGACCTGCATCAAGCATCATGACCAGCCGATGCAAACGGATTCTCCCTTCACCCAACCGCATTTCACCAGAATCGTGCGTAAAACCTCGCTTCTTTGCCAACGCCACCGCCTGGGGAAACGCCCCCTCCTCGATCAAAAGATCAATATCCATCGTAGCCCGTGGATAACCGTGCAACGCCATGGCCAGTCCGCCACATACGGCATAAGCTATCCCGTTTCGGTTCAGATCTCGAATCACATCCAGCAACGTGTCGGATAATTCCCGATTTTCTTTCATCATAGACAACATCCTCAATGAACAAGATGAATAGTATACTCAAGGTTGGGCAAACGCACCCCAAAAGCGAGGCGACTTTGCCCGGGTTTGATACTGTATTCCCATTAAGAGTGGCGTATAGTGCATGAGCAGAACACCAACGCACCAATCCATGACGAAGACCTACCATATCTGGACTATCGGGTGTCAGATGAACGAGGCGGACTCCCGTCATTTGTCCTCCCAGCTCGAGGCGCTCGGATACCGTCGCACGGACACGGCCGGGGAGGCCGGCCTGGTGGTTCTGAATACCTGCGTGGTGCGTCAACAGGCCGAGGACAAGGCCTACAGCCGTTTGAGTTCTCTGCGCCACGAGAAGAGACAGAATCCGGACATGATCATCGCCTTGATGGGTTGTATGGTCGGCAGGCGGGAAGCCCCCGCCCTGAAGCAACGATTTCCTTACGTGGATGTGTTCATGGCGCCGTCGGAAACCGAACCCCTGCTTGAGTTTCTGTCGGAACATGGCCTGTACGACCCGGAACGCGTGTTGGATACCCGCGACAAGGCCCTGCGCGATGCCATCCAGGACGATGAATTTTCGCTCCCTGCCTATCAGCGGGGTCGTTCCGTCACGGCCAACGTGCCTGTCGTGCTGGGCTGTTCCCATGCCTGCACATTCTGCGTCATCCCCTATCGCCGAGGCGCGGAGCGCAGTCGGCCGCCGGAACATATTCTCCGGGAGATTCACAAGTTGACCGAACAAGGCGTGCGTGAGGTCATGCTGCTCGGGCAGATCGTGGACCGGTACGGCACGGACCTGCCGAATGGGGCCGACCTGGCGGGCTTATTGCGCCGCGTAGCCGCGGTCCCGGATGTACATCGCGTACGGTTTCTGACCAGTCATCCCAACTGGATGACGGATCGCCTGATCGACACCGTGGCCGGGACCGAAAAGATCTGCCCTCATATCGAGATCCCCGTGCAGGCCGGTAACGACCATGTCCTGGCCGCCATGCGCCGGGGGTATACGGTGGATGACTACCGGCGTATCGTGGAACGTATTCGCAACCGACTGCCGGATGCCGCGATTCATTCGGATATCATTGTCGGTTTTTGCGGCGAGACCGAAAAACAGTTTATGGACACGTACCGGCTTACCGAAGAAATGCAATGGGACAAAGTGCACATTGCGAAATATTCCGAGCGTCCGAAAACGCTTGCGGCGCGGACCCTGCCTGATGATGTGCCGGCCGTCGAAAAAGAACGACGGCGCAAAATGCTGGACGACCGTCAGACGGACATCCTGGAAAAGAAGAACCGTGCCCTGCAAAACCGAGCTGTCGAGGTGCTCGTCGAAAACCGGTACAAGGGCAAGTGGCGAGGCCGCACCCCGCACAATAAATGGGTCGCCTTTGAGGATGAAGGGGATTGGCACGGAAAGCTTGTCACGGTGCAGGTTGAGAAGACACGGGCCTATTCCCTGACCGGTCGGTTGCAAGGGGACACCGGCGTCCAGCACGCGGGGAGACAACCATGAGCTTATTCCGGTCGACGAAGGAACATGAACGGAACCGTTCTCCCAGGCACTTCAAACCCGTTGCCGCCGCGTGTCTGCTGGGCATCGCGCTACTCGGCGCCGGATGCGCTACGGTGCCGTATGAATACGGCGTGACCTATATCGATCCTCGTTTGCCGCCTGAGCCGCCCGAGGAACCGCAGATCGTGCGGGGCCGGCCCAACCGGGTACTGGACGCATCCGACTGGATCTGGCCGGGCAGTTGGCTGGGTAAATTGATCCTGTGGGATCGCCGCGTGGACAATCACAAGATCGGCGAAGAAACCGAGGCGGTGTTGCAGCGATACCTGGAGGCCAATGAGTTGCATCATGTGAAAGCCCGCTTGAACGCTTATCACGTTCGGGACGAGTGGCGGCGCTTGCGACAAAACCGGTCCGTCGGCGCGGGCTGGCGTTATACCATCGGGGTGTTGGGCTGGCTGCAATATACGATTCTACCCGGACGCTTTTTCGGCGGCGATCATTACAACCCGTATTCCAACACCATCAATCTCTATTCCGACATACCGGCCATCGCGGTCCACGAAGGGGGGCATGCCAAGGATTTTGCCGACCGGCGCTGGAAGGGAACCTATGCCGCCGTCTACATCATTCCGCTGGTCAATCTCTACCACGAAGCCCTGGCCACGAGCGACGCGCTGGGCTATCTGAAGGATGCCGAAAGCACCGAATTACAGCGCGAAGGATACCAAATCATGTATCCGGCGTACGGCACGTATGTCGGTTCCGGAATCGGTATTTTCGTCCCGCCCCTCGAGGCCTGGTACGCCGGGGCCGTTGTGGGTGGGCATGTCCTGGGGAGAACCGCAGCCGCGCGCCGGGTAGAGGACTGACAGAAACCTTGCGGCGGCGGACAGACCCGCCGGAGTATAAAAGGGGTCTGACCGGACCGATATTTTCCGGCGCGTACATCCGACTTCGTTCCGCCCGGAAGGCGGAACTTCGCCGTGACAGGGCGACTGCGCCCTACCCTGCCCCCGGCGGTTCACAGCGGGTAGGGCGGGGCCGCCGGACCCGCCGGAAGTTGGGTTGCAACTGGCCGAATCGATTTTGCCCAGGCGGTCGCAGCGCGACCGCCCTACCTTTCCCATGGTTGATTTGGGATTGGTAGGGCGAATCGGGCTTCGCAAGCGAAGCCCCTACATTCACAGAAGCCCGCTGATTCCGTTTTCTTCGGGAGGGGCGGCGGCCCCGCCGCCTTGGATACTAAGCACGAAGAACGAAGCACCAAGCACGCGCCCGCAATAACTTCTCCACGAACCACTACTCAACCTCAATCCGATAGTAGGCGCGACCTGACGGAGGTACATCCAAATACTCATTGACCGGGTGTACCGCCGGGATTCCGGAACTGATACGCTCAAAGTCCTTCCGGTTCAGCGTATTCGTGGAGCGCCAGATGCTATAGGTCCGGCCGGGTGCGCTTTCCCAGATAATCCGAACCTGTCCCGGCACATCGGAAACCGGAGCTCCCGTCCCGAGCAAGACGGAACCCGCATCCAGCGGATCGGTCCCGGCATACAACTCGTGCCAGTCACTGACCCCGTTGCCGTCCGAATCCTGCGCGAGAAGATCGCGATACTGACTTTGCGCAAAGGTATCCGTAATCTCATCATCACCGGCCGTTCTGACCGTAATCTTCCATCTCGGGTGGAATGCCGACCCATCGATATCCGGATCATATACCAGGCGAGCCTCCTCCACCGTGGCCCAGTCTCCGGATTCCGCCATCTGTGCGTTGTCGAAATACACGGCGCCGCCCCATTCTCCGATATTTTCCGTCACGACAACGAACCGGCCGCGGTCGGCATTGGCCGGGGCCGTGACTGTTCCGCTTAATTGAGTCCATGTATCCACGGCCGTGTCGCCGAATAAGGTATCGATACTACCCGAGCCAATGCCCGAAACCCCATCGAACCATTCGACTTTAAGTTGAAGATACGACTCCGCGCTCATAGCCTCATTGCCATTGTTGAACGCCCAGACACTGAAGTCATAGGCCGTGCCGCCGGTCACGCCCACGTCCTGATACACGCCCTGTCCGGATGACCAGAATTTGATGAGCCAATCCGATCCGTCCTGTGTTTCGGGATCACCCCCGCCACTGCCGGCCCACCAACCGGTTCCATCGCCAATCTTATTCCAGTGACTGACGCTCGCGTCACCCCACCATCCATCCTGTCCCGTTCCCTCCTCGAAACTCGGATTCGACAACAGGTTCTGGTCCGGTGGCGGTGTGCCGAGCTCATATTTCTGGAACATCAGCCATTCGGCCGCTTTCTGGAAGAGAGGGAGATAGACTTCCGAGTTCTCCTCCCACGTGGCCTGCTGGAAGGCACCGTCCATGCCCAGCTTCAGCACGTACAGCGTACTGCCCGGACCCGCCTCACTGCCTGCGGCCAGCATATATTGATCCTCTTCCGCCAGGTGCGAATTGACATGGTAGTAATGGCTTTCGTTGGCGCGGTTGAATACGCCCATGAAGCCCGGATCCGTTCTTAATACAGGAGGCAAGGCATCGTAATGATCAATGCTTTCCTTTGTTTCAATCGCCCCGAACTGAATGCTTCCGTCTCCTGACTTTCGAGTGATTCGAGTCGGATCGGATACCGTGCTCTTCAGGCGGGCACTCAATTCCGAATTGGGCTCCGGTTCCGCCAGGCGGATCTTCATCATTTCCATTTCCTGGAGGGCCTTCTCATACTCCTCCGCTTCCTTGGGCGGTTCGGCAACCAGCCAGCGACGGCCATCGTCCAACGAAGGACGATAGATGGATTCCAGTTCCGACGCCGTGGCGTACATGTTGTATCCTATGCCGCCCTGCGCCGGATCGTTCAACCACAACCCGTATATTTCAAACACATTGTCGGGCCTTACATAAATATCGCCGTCATAGGGCGCTTTGTCGGTATGGAATCCCCTCACCACCTTGTACGACCAGTTCGTCCCGCACAGGATGTACACGGGCGATTTCAAGCCGCCCGGCGGCGTGAAGTCCATCCAATAGACCGTTTCCCGAAGAGCCTCTTCCAGCGTGTAACGAAAACGCGCGGAGAAATAATAACCCCACGGCGCATTGTAATACATCCAGTCCGCGCAGCTCTGCGGCGTAATTTCATTGTTGTGATCCGGATTACTGACGTTGGCCGCATAGATCTCGTCCTGGGTTTTGTCGAATGTGGGCCCGTGGAGATAACGGGCAATCATCCATGCCGACGCCACGCCCGTGTAATGCGGCTGTTCAGCCATCGCGCGCGGGAAATGGTCCACGCCATTGCTGTACGCCAAACGAAGGATATAGGCGTCGATATGGCCCGGATACGAATTCGGATCGAGCGGATCCGAACCCGCCAGGAATTCCTCGAGGTTCGTGTAGCCGTCTCCATCCAGATCGTCGTCCGGATTCATGCCGATGGGCGATCCACTGTACAGTATCTCCCACCAATCCGGCAGACCGTCGTTATCCAGATCGTAATCGTCGTCCATGGAATAACTCGCGATCTGGTCGTTATCGTACACGTTATCACCGTCATCCGTCCGCACCACCAGGCGAACCTGGGCAAGCCCGTCGTAATTCCGCCCCGCAAACCAGTCCTCCTTGGCGGGAATCGCAAACTCTGAGTTATCAATGAACCGCCCTTCGGGCATTTTGTATACATTGGTCAGCACAATACTGCCGTCGGAAGGAATGGTTACCTGCTTCCAGATTCTTTCGAAATTCCCGTTCAACCGGTCTCCCTTATGGCTCCGCTCACTCCACATGGGGTCTACGTGCGGGGAGTTATCCCACCACCAGGTGGTCTCGCCATATTCCTGGACCAATTGAATGGTTACGTTGTTGAGATCGGCCCCGGATTGATTGACCAGGGTGATCCGTTGGATCACGTCTTCCCACGGGTTGTAGTGCGGCAGATCGCCCCGAAGGGGGTTGGTCATCGGCGGCGCAATGAATTCCACGCTCGCCGAAATCGGATTCGGCCCCGCCCGCATGCCGGTCACTTCGGGCTCCAAGCCTTCCGGAGCGGTAAATCCGATTACCTTGACCTGGCTCAAATCGATGCTGCCGAAGTCGAAATCCGCCCAGGGAATCATTACGCGCTGGGCCGCGTCGACAAGGGGGCTGACGTAGTCCGTGACCGCCAAGGCATTGGTCACGCCGTCATTATCCGCAACCCAGACCATCAACTCATCGCCGCCCTCTTCCATGGCGACATGGAAACTCAGGACGTCATATCCCGTCACGTCCACGGGGATATCGCCTTCCCAATAGCCGCGCCGGATCTCATTGGTAACGACCGTGCCGGCATTGGTGCTCATGATCCGGATGTCGTCAAAATAGACATCCGCAGCGGGGCAGTCATGACCGGCCACCCACAATAGAAGCCGATCCGTTCCTTCCAGCGGCGTCGTCCGTTCAAATTCCACCCGTACCCAGGTTCCGGTGGCAACAGAGGCATCGATTTCCGCGCCCGCCTGATCAGTACTATCTTCGGAATTCTCCAACTTGATTCCGCACCTCAACCAGTCCGCCCCGCCTTTAACCAGATTGCCGATATAAATGCGTCCTTCCACCAGAAGGGTTTCGCCGGGTACCACCGGGGTGATCTCCTGGGCAATGGCATTCCAGCTCCAGCCTGACCAGTCCCCATGCATACGGGCGGAATAATTTCCGTGATAGGCCCGTTCATCGGTCACGTAGATATCCAGATCATCGCCGCCGTGAGCCCAGCCACCAAAATGACCGGTCTCAAAACTCATATTCTCACCCAGATATCCGTATTCGTTCGTAACAATCGTCACTTCCGACGCGCCCATATTCGGAAACCCATAGGTCGGCCCGACCTGCAGGCGGCTGCGGGACACGGCGAATCCTTTTTTACCGCCTTCCACGCGTTCGACCCCGGCCTTGATGTAATAGGCGCCGGGCGGCACATCCGACACATCCCAGTCGTACGAAATCTTGTGCGACCCTTGCGGAACAAGCAGCGTCTCGCCCTCGTTGATGAGGGTCCAATCATCGTCCTTCCCGTTTCCGTAATAGATATTCGCCCGCAAGGGTTTGTCCTCGCCGTCGGTTGCGTAGAACTCGATGGTGTAGGTGTTGTCCCCCCATCCATCTCCCCCGTCCGGCGTGTTCGGTTGCGCCATAATCACGCCCGGCGCATAGAAGCTGCGGTACCGGATCAGGCTCTGCACATGTTCGCCCATTTCAAGGTCTTCATTAACCGCACAGGCAATCACGATGTTGTCGTTGATCTCCGAGATCGTGTTCTGCTCGAACACGTCCAGCGACAGGTTTCGCCCGCCGTCGTCCAGGATGGCGAATTCGAAATGGCTGACCCGCCGGTACGGGGCTTCCGTGTCAAACCCATAGGAAAGCGGGCCGCGATCCTGCTGCATGATGTACACCACGTCGCCGCTTTCCAGAGTAGCCAGTGTGCGCGGATAGATGTTCGTCGGGGGATTGACCGTATTATGCGTAACCCATTCACCGTTCGCCTTCTTGACGATGATCGTGTCGTGATCGTGTCCTTCGAAGTCCTGGTTCACTTTCTTGCTGCCGCGCCAGTACATATTCACCTGGGCAAACAGGTTGAGCGGGCCGTGTTCCGCCAGCACCAGGGGCCTGTTCGCAAATATGTCGGTTTGCATATCCAGGTACACGCCTTCATCGGCCACCTGGTCAGGCGAGAAGTGCGCGTCCACCTTGACCACGCCCGTGAACCATTCGTTGGTCTTCGATTGAACCGGGAGATATATGCGCATGAAACTGTCGCTCAATTCATTGGTCGGCGTCGTGCGGGACGCGAGCGACACATAAGCCTCGGGCATGATGGGAGAATCCTCCCGGTATTGGTATAAACCAAAGATATCGGCGGCGATCGGACGCAGGCTGCCGCCCATGACGCCGTCGTAGTCGGTCATGCGAAAATACCCATTGCCGCGGATTTCGATCACATTCGGGAACTGGGCCTCTCCGAATTCGTTGGTTCCGTACTGGTGGCCGATCTTGAAACCGACGTGGTAGGAAATCGGCCCGGGAAGACGATCGTCGTGATCCTCGTCGAAAACGGAGCGAATACCGGAACCGGCATTCGGCCATGCGTACAGATACTCCTCATACGGCAGATACGTCCATTTGCCGTTCTTGCGCGTATACAATTTGATAGGCTCAATGGTGGCGCTCCCGCGGGCGACGGGCTGGGAATACCAACCTTCGCGGTCGACCAGGCCATACAGATAGCCTTTTCGCAGAAAGACCTCGTTGTGGCCCTGGTAGGTCACGTTGGGATAATCCACCATGCCGTACGATTCTTCCTCGGTTGCCCATCCCATGTGCAACTCAAATGACTCATGGTTTAAATTGGTGTTTCCCGGATCTTCCACAAACAGCTTGATCCGGGCCGCCTTCTGGCCCGAGTCGGGTCCATTCGTGGTCACCGTCGATAGCACAAAAAACTTATCGTAATCCCGGTCATACTGACCGAGGTTTTCTTCGAACTCGATATGGAGTATCCGGGGCCATTGCGCGCCATAATGATGGTAATCCGTCACCATGCGCCGCGGGAAATTGGACAGGTCGTCCTGCCCGACGACAAACGTGTGCACTTCATCAAACGGTCCGTCTCCGAACCCATCGCTGGTGCCGTCCCTTTCGCCCAGGGTCCAGTACGGGGCGTCCGTCAGGATATCCAGCGGTTCACCCCGATGCGTACCCCAGCGCCGGCCGACATACCGGTATTGATCGAACTCGATGTAGCCCGGGCCGGCTCCGCCCAACCCATACATCTCGATCGTATTGACCACGTCAAGCGTTACGTCGTTGGTCATGTGACGAAACCGCCAGGAAGCTACTCCCACCTCGACGTGCGCGGGATAATTAATCACATTCGTATCTCCACCCGGATACCCGTAGGCAAATAGCGAAGGATACTTCACGGCAGGAATCGAGCCGCCGACGGCCGCAATCGACGACGACTTATCAATAAGGACTTCGTGAATATCATCCATGCGATCCGGGTTCGCGGAGGATCCATCGATCAGGGCGGTATCGAAATAGATATCCACTTCGTTCGCGCCGCCGCCGGCCGTGCCGATATAGTTTATGGACAGCGTGACCTCATGCGGTTCACCGCCGGGCGATCCATTTATCAGAAGCTGCATGTCGTCAAAATAGACATTGGCCTGGGAATTTCCGTCCGTACCGCCCATAACGATGCACCGGACCTCGTACACGCCTGTTTCCGGAACGGTCTGCACGATGGACAGGTCCTGCCAGCCACTGGGCGCGCTGTGATATTGGAAGACATCCTCAAACTGGTTGGGGCCTTCCTCCATGCCCAGTTGAATGCCGCTGATCAGCCACTCGCCCGTAGTATGCAGCGTATCTATTCGAATGCGCCCGTTCACCGTTACCTGGTCACCCTCCTCCAGGTACACCTTCTGCACCGCGCGATCGGAACTCGATCCGGCCCAGTCGCCGAGAATGCGCAACGAATAATTGCCCTCATCCGCAACCGTGCCGGTCACCTCTACCGTACCCTCATCCGTAGCCACACTCCAATACTCCGTGTCGCCTGTTTCAAACCCGGCGTTCAGCAGTTCGCCGTGGTGAATGTGGACCTGCACATCGTCGAAATAAATATCCGCTTCCACCGTACTCGATCCGCTGTCGCCCGCCACCATGCAACGGAAGACATAATAGTCCGTTTGGGTGATCGGCGCGAAGAAGTTGAGTTCCACCCATTCGTCCCCCTCCTCCGCAGGCGTTACAACCGCTTCCCATTGATGGGGGGTGTCTTCCAACTCAAGTTTGATGCCCGCCACGGCGAAGTCGCCTCCGGCGCCCATGGCAAAAGTTTCCGCCTTCACCCAGGCACGCGCCCGAATCACGTCTCCGGCCGTGAGGGGAAACACCTGTAGCACCTGGTTGAAACTCCAACCGCCGTCCCAAGAACCTTTCATCCGCAACGCGTAATCGCCGCTTCGCTTGATATCACGCGATAGCAGGATATCCAGATCGTCGGCATGTTCCGCGCCTTCCCACGGCATAATCGTACCCGTCTCAAAGCCGCCGTTGGCAACCCCCGTTGCCCGTTCACCAAAATCGAAAAATACCCAGCCGTCATGCGGCTCCGTCCAGACCTGGTAGCCTTCCATGCCATCCGGACCATCAAGCCGGGCTTCGAGATAGCCTTGGGCACTGCCTGATGTCGTCTCAAAAGTCTTCCAATGGACAAATCCCAGAGCCTGTATCGCGTCACCCGGGATGATGGGAATCGTCTGCGAAATCGTGTTGGTGACCCAGCCGGAACCTGAATGCGTGCCCGAAATCCGGGCGGCGTAATTCCGATTCCATGTCGTGTTGGTGGTCACACCAATGGACAGCGACTGCTCCCGGATATCCCATCCGGAAAGATCGCCGGATTCAAAATCCGGATTTTTTAATACACCGGCGTGTGACAGGGAAACACACAAGAGAAGGGGGAGAAAGAGGAGGGAGATTTGTTTCGAACACGACATTGCCGAGCTTGTAATCGTTTTCATGTGGCTAATCATAGTGATGTCAGAAAATCCCGTCAAGGGGGAAAATGAGAAAAAGACGCGCTTCCGCACGCATTGACGCCCAAAAACCGTGTCCCTTTAGAACGGGTCCCGAAACGCGTATCCCGTATCACGCAACCCGCTCTGTCCCGGATGTCCGGCGCTGCATGGCGCCGCCAACCACAATTGCCGCGGCGATGAGGGCAAGATTCTTAACGATGTATTGACCTGCCAGTGTAAGGCCGTAGGGAAACGCGGTGAAGCATTGGTCCGGAAGAACGACAAGCGGCAGGAACGTTCCCGGCATTTGCAGGGCCATCAGCAGGATCGCCCACCAGGTGGTTTTGCGGAAGAGGAAGAATACGCCGATCAACACTTCCCAGCCACCCAGCACCGGCACAAAGATATGAGGAGGGATGAACGGAACCGTGGCGGCTACCAGATCGGCCGCCGGGCTGATCCCCAACGGTTTCAACGCGCCGAACCAGATGAAGATTAACCCCAGTGAAATACGGCAGGCGCGGTCCGCCACGTTCGCCATCCATCCGGCCACGGACACATTCAGCCATTCGATTACATTATGCGTAGTTTTCATGCACCGCAAACTGCCGAAAAACGGATGGAAAAACAAGAACGGATTAAGACAACATGCCCAACCGGTTCACATCATGACGGACCCGCCCTTCTTTCGCCGTACGTCCAAATTCGGATTCGGCCTACAATTGTCCGTCCCGCTCACGATACTGAACGCGGACCCGATAAAAGCGAGAATCGTCATCCAGCGGGTATCCGGAGGTGGCCGAAGTCCCGTCGTCTATGAACGTATGCGAAGAGGGAACCCCGCTGTTTTCGACATGGATACCGGCGTCCTCGTTCTCGAATTCGCTCCAGACACCGTCCAACAGACCTCCGTCCCGATAGTAGATGACGTATTCACGTCCGGGTTGCGTCGGCACGGTAATTTCGTAGCGATCTTCAAAGATGACAGGATCCGGGATTATGATAAACCGGCTCAACGGGTCTGTGGGGTCCAGTCCGGCGATATAGGCTTCAAGAAGCGTATCGCGGTTATTCGCCGCCAGATCCGTCGGCGAAGCATTGGTCGGTCCCCCGAAGTATTCGGTTTCCCAGTAGTCGGGCAGACCATCGTTGTCCAGATCGAAGTTGTCATCCATGGAGTACAGCGCAATCTGGTCATTCTCATACCGGCTGTGTCCATTTTCCTCGCGTATGACGACCCGCACTTGCGCCTTCGCATCGTAGTTGCGATACACGTACCAATCCTTCTGAGTCGGAATGGCAAATTGATCGCGGTCAATGAACCGTCCGGCGGGCATGGTGTACACATTGGTCAGTACGATGGTTCCATCCGCCGGAATGGTGACATTGGTCCAAATGCGCTGGAAGTCTCCAATCAGACGATCTCCCCGGCGTGTGCGTTCGCTGTCCATATGCGGGTAATGCGATGTATCCCACCACCAGGTCGTTTCCCCGTATTCCTGTAACAACTGGATATTCACGTTTCCGATCACCTGGCCCGACACGTTGGAGATGGTCAGCACCTGAATCACGTCTTCTCCGGGATTGTAATGCGGCAGGTCACCCTGGAACGGATTCGTCATCGGCGGATTTTGAAAATCCACTTGGATCGTCACCGGATTGCCTCCAACCTGCAGGCGGCTGTCGGAAATATCGAATCCGGTCTTGGTATGGGGATCATCCGGGCGCCAGGCCTCGGCGCGAATGTAATAGGCCCCGGCCGGAACCCCCGACACATCCCAGCCGTATTCCACCAGGTGCGTATTGGTGCACACCGGGATCGGCCCGCCCGTGTTGATCAGGGTCCAGTCCTCCGGAAGCCCCGTCCCGTAATAGATATTAGCCTCGAGAGGCTCGTCGTCGCCGTCCGTGGCATAGAACTCAATCGTATAGGTATTGCCATCCCAGTTTCCCCCACCGCTGGGTACCAGGGGATTAACCATCAACACGCCCGGGGCATAGAGGGCCCGGTACCGGTATCGGCCGTGTACCCGTTCCCCTTGCGCGATGTCTTCGTTGATCGCGCATACAAACACGATATTGTCATTGATCTCCGAGATCGTATTCTGGGAATAGACATCCAGCGAAAGATCACGCCCTCCGGCATCCAGGATCGTCAACTCGAAGTTACTCACCCTCCGGTAGGGAGCTTCCGTCGCAAACGGATAGGATGCGGGACCGCGATCCTGCTGCTTGATATACACCACATCTCCCTCGCGCAACGAAGAGAGCGTCGTGTGGTAAATATTCGTGGGCGGATTAAAGGAACGGTACTTGATCCACTCCCCGTCCGCGCGACTGATCAGGACTACGTCGTGGTCATGGCCTTCAAACCCCGCATTGACCTCTCCGCCGCCCCGCCAATACATATTCACCTGGGCAAACAGGTTGAGGGTTCCGTGATCCTCCACGTTCACGGCGCGGTTGGCGTAGATATCGGTTTCGATATCCATGTACGCGCCATCGCCTTCCAACTGTTCCGGCACAAAATACGCCTCGGCCTTGATCACTCCCGTAAACCACTCGTCCATTTTGGACCGCACGGGCAGATACATGTGCATTACACTGTCGTTTTCCTCCGGCGACGTACGCGGGAGCAGACCGACATAGGCCTGGGGCATTAAGGGCGCGTCCTCAATATACTTGTGGAACCCGAAAATATCGGAGGACACAGGACGGAAACTTCCACCCATAACCCCGCCGAAATCCGTCATCCGGAAATATCCGTTTCCACGGATTTCGATGATAATCGGGTATTCGATGTCCCCGTATTTATCCGGCAGGGATTGGTGCCCGACCTTGAATCCTACGTGATAGGACGCCTGCCCCGGCAGACGATCGGTTTGATCGCAATCAAAAATGGATCGCACACCCGCGGCCGCGTTGGGCCAGTTGAACAGGTATTCCTCATACGGGCGCAGCACCCACTTGCCGGCATCCCGGATAAACATATCCAACGGCTCGATGGTCGCGCTCCCGCGGGGCACCTGTTGCGCGAACCAGCCGTCATGATCGATAAGATTATACAGCCAGGGGGCGCGCAACGACACCTCGTTATGATCCTGGTAGGTGATATTTGGATAATCCACCATTCCCCGGCTTTCCTCCTCCGTCGCCCAGCCCATGTGCATTTCCTGCGTTTGGAAAACGAGCTGGGTCGTATTCACCGGATCCCGGGTGTTGAGATAGATGCGTGCGCTTTTGATATTGCCTTCCGGCGCCGGCAACGTGGTCAATAAGAAGTACTTGTCATAATCACGATCGTATTCCGACATGTTCTCCTGAAATACCACGTTGAGCCGGACCGGCCATTGTTGGCCGTAATGATCGTAATTGTTCACCAGGCGCCTCGGGAAATCGGACAGGTCGTCTTGTCCCACCACGAACGTGTGCTCCCAACCGAACGGACCGTCTCCGAATCCGTTGCTGGTACCGTCCTTATCGCCGAGCAACCAGTGCGGCGCGTTGGTATCGATGATCGGACCTTCGCCGCGCGGAAGTCCCATTTTTCGGGCCACGTAACCATAGCGGTCGAATTCGATGTAGCCGGGTCCGGCGCCCATTTCGCCCAAAGTCAGGGTGTTGGTCAGGGTCAACGTCACGTCATTAGTCAAATACCGGAACCGCCATGCGGCTACGGCGGCCTCCACCGACGAGGGGTACTGCCCGTCGCCCGCGTATCCATAGGCGAACAAGGGCGGATACTTGACATCGGGGATACCGGCGCCGCTGTTGGCGATAGCCTCCGATTCGTCAAGCAAGGCCTGGTGAATGGCGGCCATCGACTCCAGGGCCGCGGAGGAACCCCGGATTGTGGGCACGTCGAGATAGAGATCCACGGTGTTTTCGCCCCCATCAGCCATTCCGATATAGCTCAAGGAAAGCGTGACTTCGAGGTCCGGATCGTCTTCGCCCTCTTCGGGATCGCCATCCCGGTACAGGGCCAGATCATCAAAATAGACATTGGCCGTGGCGGGACTTCCGGTAACATCGCCCATCACTCCCGCAACAAATTCGTATGTGCCGGCCTGGGTGATGGTCACGGTCTCGTCCACCTCAACCCATTGGCCCTTATCCCCGTGTTGCCAGGATTCGAATTTCCACTCGTGCTTTTCTCCACCCTCCAAGCGTTCCAACATCACGACGGCAATCGCCCAGCCGCCGCTGATATCCAGCGTATCCACATAGACCTGTCCGCTGAAGGTAATCTCGTCGCCGGATTGCAGGTAGACTTCCTGCACCGCCCGGTCGAAGCTCCAGCCCGACCAGGACCCGTGTACGCGGAGGGAATAATCGCCCTCGTAGGATCGCTCATCGGTCACCTCAATAGTCAGGTTATCCGTCGCGGTGTTCCAGGAGGTGGTATCGCCCGTTTCGAAGTCTCCATTTGCCAGGGAAAGAACCGGATCCGGCTCAATCCATACATCGTCCAAATAGACCTCCACGGTGTTGGTGCCGTCCTGGCTGTTGCCGCACACCATGACGCGGAATGCGTAGAATCCGTCATTGGGAATCACGGCCAGGAATTCCAAGCGTTGCCAGCCGGTATCGTAGGCATTCGCCGGCACCACGTCCTCCGCCGAATACAGGTCTTCGGGATCCTTTTCTTCGTCCAGCTCTTCCAGCTTGATGCCCGCCACCGCCCACGCTTCCTCGTGCTCAGAGGTGATTTCGAGGGTTTTCACGTTAATCCATGCGTGCGCGCGCAATACCATGCCCGATTCCAGGTTCAACCCCTGGCTGACTTCGTTCCAGCTCCATCCGGCCTCATTCCCTTCCGATGATGTCCACGAACCGTGAAAGCTTAACGCCGAATCGCCGCTGTACTTGATGTCCCGGGACAACAGCACATCCAGGTCGCCATCGGCCTTTTCCCACGGATCCAGTGTTTCTTCGAAGCCGCTATTCGCCAAACCCAGGGTTTGTTCGGAAAAATCGAAAAATACAAAGCCGTCATGCGGTTCCGTCCAGGTCTGCGTGGCCGACATGCCGTCCGGACCGTCCAGCCGGGCTTCGACGTAGCCGTCGGCGCCGCCGGCCGTGGTCTCGAACGTTTTCCAATACACGAATCCAAGCGCATCAATTCGGTTGCCCGGAATAATGGGTATGGTCTGTGAAATCGTGTTGGTGATCCAATCGGATCCCGAATGCGTACCCGAAATCCGGGCGGCATAATTTCGGTTGAAGGTCTCGTTGGTACTGGCGGAAAAGTTGAGTTCTCCGGATGTCTCCCACCCGGAAATATCCCCTGTTTCAAAGTCCGGGTTCTCCAATACCGCGGCATGTATTCCCAAGCTGCCGGCCAGTAAAAGCACAACACCCCAGAACAGACGTTGATTGGGGAGAAAGGAAGAAGAAGGCGTAATCGTTTTCATGGCGGGACCTGTTATCCATGTGTGTTTAGCGTCGAGCGGCACGAGTACGCACCCGTAAATACCGGCCCGAATAAATGATCTCCATGTCGCACAGGCAATCTATGCAGACAGCGGACAAGCATGAACGGGGAACGGGTTAAAAGCAAGAACGAATATGGGTTACTCCGCGGTTCTCAACGGGGTCAAGGAGCACAGCGCAAAACCACCTTTTCCCATCGCAAACAGGAAAGCGGCACAGGACCACGCGTGAGGCGAATGGGCGGTACAGGACCACGCGTGAGGCGAATGGGCGGTACAGGACCACGCGTAAGGCGAATGGGCGGTACAGGACCACGCGTGAGGCGAATGGGCGGTACAGGACCACGCGTGAGGCGAATGGGCGGTACAGGACCACGCGTGAGGCGAATGGGCGGTACAGGACTCGAACCTGTAACCTTCTGGGTGTAAACCAGACGCTCTAACCAAATTGAGCTAACCGCCCATTCGTCTCCGCGTGGCGAGCTCGAACCCTGCCCCGCGCTGCGCGGGGCTGTAACCTTCTGGGTGTAAACCAGACGCTCTAACCAAATTGAGCTAACCGCCCATTCGTCTCCGCGTGGCGAGCTCGAACCCTGCCCCGCGCTACGCGGGGCTGTAACCTTCTGGGTGTAAACCAGACGCTTCCCGCTTTCAGCGGGACAAGCTAACCAACTTGCCCCGCCAACGGCGGGGATTGAGCTAACCGCCCACGGACACGGCTTGGATAGAGTAGCGGGATAGCGGATGAAGTCAAGGGGGAGGAAACAGGACGGATGGGGGGATGGGCGGAAGTAAAGTAAGAAGTAAGAAGTAAAAAGTAGGCAGTAAGCAGGAAAGAAGGTCTCTCTCTTCAATCGTCGACCGTAGTCGTCGCCGTAATCGTCCACCGAAAGACAAGAATCGGAAGAAGCCTTCCGCCGGCCGCGCACAAGAAAGACGAACTCAAGACAAAAGGGAAAAACACCCGACACGCGACACGCGACACCCCCAACTGCGACTTCACATCCCGCGACGATTCCACACAATGGAGCCCCGGCGCCCTCGCCGGGGCGACCGCGCGACGAGGGCGTTCCGCCGGAGGCGGACAGTCAGCGGCCCCACGCCCTGCGGTGTTCTGCAAGCCCTGGCGCCCCGCGCCCCCCAGGAGCCGGGCCGTTTTCCAATCGTTGGAAATTGCGGGAAAAACCGCACGGAAGTATGGACGCGCGCGGGGACTTGGTCTATGATACGGCGCTTCAAATGAAGAAAGAAAAGAACATATTGGTGCTGGGGTTGCCCAAGGGCAGTCTCCAGGAATCGACTTTTTCGATGATGCAGCGGGCCGGATTCCGCCTATCCGGCGGTTCCCGCACGTACAGTCCGGAGGTGGATGATCCGGAACTGTTGGTGCGCCTGGTTCGCGCCCAGGAAATCAGCCGCTATGTCGAACACGGCATGCTGGACGCGGGTTTGACCGGCTATGACTGGATTATCGAAAACGGGTCGGATGTCATGGAAGTTGCCGAGTTGGTATATGCCAAACAGGGACTGCGGCCTGTGCGCTGGGTGTTGGCGGCGCCGGAGGATTCCCCCATCCGGTCCGTTAAGGATCTGCAGGGCAAGCGGATCGCCACCGAGGCGGTCGGAATCACCCGGCAATACCTGGAGGAGAACGGGGTGCAGGCGGATGTTGAATTCTCATGGGGCGCCACGGAGGTGAAGGCCCCTGAACTGGTCGACGCCATTGTGGAAATCACGGAAACAGGTTCATCCTTACGGGCTAACAAGCTGCGGATCGTGGATACGGTGCTCGAATCCACGACACGGTTCATCGCCAATAACGAGGCCTGGAAGAACGCTTGGAAACGGAAGAAGATCGAACAAATCGCGCTCCTGCTCAAGGGCGTGTTGACGGCCGAATCCAAGGTCATGATCAAGATGAATGTACGGGACAAGGATGTGGCAGCCGTTTCGGAACTTTTGCCTTCGATGCATGCGCCCACCGTGAACGCACTTCAGGAAACAGGTTGGTGTTCCATCGAATCCGTCGTGGACGAGCATGTGGTACGGGAGATCATCCCCCGGCTGAAGAAAGCCGGCGCGGTGGATATCATTGAACTGGCTTTGAACAAGGTTGTACCGTAGGAAGGAATCATCATATGGGTTCGATTAAGAAGAAGCGGCAGCGAAAAATGGCCAAGCACAAACGCCGGAAACGGCTTCGCGCGGACCGCCATAAGAAGAAATAGACCTTGCGGTAGCGGCCGGGCCGACACCACGAACTACGCATTCCTGTTTCCCCGCAAACCGGACCGTGCCTCGCACGGGGGCCGCCACCCGGTTATTTTTCTGCGAAACGGAGACAGGTGTGCTAGTATTATGTCGTGAACCATGCATTCAGGAAGAGGTTCGCGCAAAAACGACATGCGTGACGGCGTTCATAAACCGAATTTGCTGTGTGTCCTGGCGACGGCCTGTTGTCTGGCTGTCGGCGCAGGATGCCGTATGCCGGGCCATCCCCCTCCCCACCCGTATCCGCCCGATCCCGACGTGGTGGAGGAATTACCGGAAGACCGGATTGACTTCTCCCGGTCGCTGGCCCTGTTCAGCCGGGGATACAGCCGGGAACTTCAACTGGATCTGGAAGGCGCGGTGACCCATTACCGCCGCGTGCTTGAGATCGACCCGCATTACTATGAGCTCTATCTGCGCCTGGCTCATCATTACATCCGGCTGGACCGGATCGACCAGGCGGAAGAGATCATGGATGCGCTCATTGCGGTGAATCCCACGCATCCGCAGGCTCATATTTGGAAAGCCCTGGTTCATCGCACCGCGGAACAACCGGAGCGGGCCAAGGCGGCGTACAGAAGAGCCATGGAGTTGGATCCTTCGCTGGTCATCCCCTATCTCCAGCTGGCCAACATGTATTTGCAGGAGGGCGATACGGAAGAGACTATTCGTATTCTCAAAGAGGGATTGGATCACACCGATCAACCGGTCGCCCTGATGCGCCTCCTTGGGGATGTCTATCTGCGCCGGTCCGACGACGCCGCCGAACCCGACCGCGCCTCCGTCTACCGGGAAAGAGCCGTTACCCTGTTCAAGGATGCCCTTGAGGAAGAACCCGATGATCCCTCCCTGCTGTATTCTCTCGCACGCCTCTACCTGCTGGACGAACGCCTCGACGAGGCGATTTCCGTGTTTGAACAACTCGAAGTGTTGCGGCCTGAAGACATGCCGCTCAAGTGGCAATTGGCCGACGCGTATATCCTGGCCGGAAGACCGGAACAGGCCATTCAGGCGCTGGAAGAAGTGGCGGAACGCCACCCCGCGAACGCCCGCCTATATATGCGGCTGGGGGAACTATACCGGGCCATTGGAGATGCCGAGGGAGCCCGGATAAATTTCAAGCAGGCCACCCAGACCGGCCGGCCGGATCCGTCCGCCTGGCTAAACCTCGCGCTCGTGCAAATGGAGGATGACTGGGAAAGCGCCGTGGAGTCCCTGTATGCCGGGTTGCAATTGATGCCGGACAATCCGCGGATGCAGGAATTGATGGCGTATGTATACCACGAGAACGACAAACACGAACAAGCCCTGCACCATTTCGAACAGGCCGAGAATCTGTTCCGGGAACAGGAACAGGTTTTTCCGTCGACCCATTTTCTCCTGTTCTACGCCGTGAGCAGTTTACATGCGGGCTCCACGGAACAAACCGCCGAACTACTCGTCCGCGCCGTCGAGCAGGATCCCGTCGCCCTGGATGGATTTGCGCATGTTGTATTTCAGTCGGATACCGATACGGTGCGGGAGGACGCCCGGATGATTTGGGACCTCGTGGCGGAAGCGCTTCCGGATAATCCTTTCGTTCCGATGTATATCGGATACCTGAACAGCTATGAAAAAGAATACGGCAAGGCCATAACCGCATTCGATGAAGCCGTCGAACGGGCCCGGACAACCGGCCAGGAGGATGCGCTGGATGCCGCCTTCTATTTCTGGTACGCGGCGGCCCACGAACGCGAAGGCGATATCGAGCGGGCCGAGAAACTGTTCTACGAATGCCTGGAGCGGGATCCGGAGCACGCCGAGGCCTATAATTACCTGGCCTACATGTGGGCGGAGAAGGGCATGAATCTCGACCGGGCCTACGAATACGTCACCATTGCGCTGGAACAGAAACCCGACTCCGGCGCGTTCATCGATACGCTCGGCTGGATCTATTATATGCAGGGCGAATACGAAAAGGCCTACGATGAAATCAAGCGGGCGCTGGAACTCCTGCCGGACGATCCGACCGTCCTGGATCATATGGGCGACATCTATCTCAAGCTCGACGATCTCGATAACGCCCTGACCAAGTGGAAACGGTCGTTCGTCATCGACCCGGACAACGAGGAGGTCGAGGACAAGCTGGCGGATCACGGCGCGGACCTGGAAGCGCTGCGGGAAGAAGCTGCGCGCCGGAAAGAGGAACCGGAAGAAGATCCGGACGGCAAAACGGCGCCTGAAGAACAGGAAGATATTCCGGACGAAGAGGCCCCGGACTCCACGCCGGAAGAGCCGGCCGCCGCCCCCAACGCCCCGGAATTGTTTGAGCCCGTGACGAGAAACTAGGCGCTTCCGGGCTCATCACGCAATCACCCCGGCGAGGGTCCCGGACGAGAAGAGGGTATAGCCCAAGTTCGACAGTAGTTCTTTAATTGCTCTTTTCTTTCTCTATTCATTTTCTTCTTTGTTCGGAGTTGTGAGGTTCTCATTCCAACCAGGCGATGTAGTGGAGACCACGGGCTTGCCGTAAACGGAAGGAACATCTACTGTCGGGTCAATGCCCCATCGTGCCGTATGGGTGGGTCGCGGTCGGCGAGGCCGCCGACCCTCCCGAAGATGGAGGGTCACGCTTCCGCGTGACCCGGACACGCGGAAGCGCGTCCCTCCATCATTCAAGAAACTGACTT
>SLKG01000103.1 GCA_007134735.1 Kiritimatiellia bacterium | reverse complement strand
GAAAGAGAACGCAAAGGCGCGAAGGAAGAGCAAGGCGCAAAGGGGATATAGGGGTAAGAGGTGATGGTGGCGGACGGCGTCATGTGATCGGAAGCGTAGGGGCGTCGCTTGCGACGCCCCTACATAATCCGAAGAAGAACGGAAGAAACATCTACTATCGGGTCGATGCCCCATCGTGCCGTGTGGGTGGGTCGCGGTCGGCGAGGCCGCCGACCCTCCCGAAGATCGAGGGTCACGCTTCCGCGTGACCCGGACGCGCGGAAACGCGTCCCTCCAGTGAAAGCGGACGCCGCTGGGGCGAGGCCTTAACATCGAGGGTGCTGACAGGGGGTCCGTCGATATGGTTCACGGCAAAGTTTGCGGCGGAGTTAGCGCTTCGCGACCGTGTCGGCGAGATCGTCGATGGTCTTCGCGACGGGAACGCCCGCTTCGGTAAAGGCCTTGATCTTCGACTCGGCGGTGCCTGCCCCGCCCGACACGATCGCGCCGGCATGTCCCATCCGCTTGCCCTCAGGCGCGGTCTGACCCACGATATAGGCGAAGACCGGCTTGGAAATCCGCTCCTTGATCAAGACCGCCGCGCGCTCTTCCTCGTCGCCGCCGATCTCACCCACCAGCACCACGGCGTCCGTCTCGTCGTCCTGTTCGAACATCGGCAGCAAGTCGAGAAAACCGGCCCCCACAATCGGATCGCCGCCGACCCCGATGCACGTGGACTGCCCGACTCCGCGCACGGTCAACGCATTCACGATTTCGTACGTCAAGGTCCCGCTCCGGGAAATGACCCCGGCGCGGCCCGGCTTGTGAATGGGACCCGGCATGATCCCGACCTTGGATTTTCCCGGCGAGATCACACCCGGACAATTCGGCCCGATCAGCACGCATCCTTTCCGTTTCGCCGCGTGATAGACCTCGACCATGTCGAGCACGGGAATGCCCTCGGTAATGCAGACCACCAACGGCAGGCCTTCCTCGATCGCCTCCATTGCGGCGGCGGCCGCGAATTTCGCCGGCACATAGATCACCGTTGCGTTCGCGCTCGTCTCCTTCACCGCCTCCCGGACGGTCTCGAACACCGGCAATCCCTCAAACGTCTGACCGCCCTTGCCGGGCGTCACGCCGCCGACCACTTTCGTGCCATAGTTCAACATCTGCCGCGCATGGAACGAGCCGTCCCGGCCCGTGATGCCCTGTACGATCAGCCGCGTATCCTGGTCCACCAGGATGCTCATGCGTCCTCTCCTTTCGCCAGCGCAATAGCCTTCTGGACGGCTTCCGCCAGCGTCTCCGCCGTGATCAACGACGCGTCCTTCAGCATTTCCAACCCCTTGTCCGCATTCGTGCCGCTCAAGCGGATGACGATGGGAATATCCAGGTCGATCCGCCGGCGCGATTCCAGGATCCCGTTCGCGATATCGTCACAACGGGTGATCCCGCCGAAAATGTTGATCAAGATCGACCGCACATTCGGATTGCGTGTCAGGAGCTCAAAGGCCTTGACGACCTTTTCGGGGCTGGAACTCCCCCCCACATCCAGAAAGTTGGCGGGCCGGCCGCCGTAATGCTGAATGATGTCCATGGTGGCCATGGCCAGCCCCGCGCCGTTGACCATGCACCCGATATCGCCGTCCAGCGAAACAAAACTTAATCCCGCCTCTTTGGCCTCAATCTCGTCCGGATCCTCCTCGTCCGGATCACGCAGGGCTTCGATGTCGGGCTGACGGAACAGGGCGTTGTCATCGAAATTGATTTTTCCATCCAAGGCCATGACTTCGCCGCGATCGTTCTGCACCAGGGGATTGATTTCCGCGAGCGAACAGTCCTTCTCCCGGAACAAGTGGAACAGGCCGCGCATGATCTCCAGGACGGGCTCGGCGGTGGCTTCATCATCGAACAGCCGTCCGGCATGGGCACGCGCTTTCTCCTCCGGGAACTCGCTCGATGTCGCTGTGAACTTGAGAATCTTGTCGGGCGTCCGCTCGGCCACCTCTTCGATGTCCACGCCGCCTTCCGGACTGCAGATGAAGGATATTCCCTTTTCGCCGCGATCGAGTATCACGCCCAGGTACGCTTCCTTCAGGATTTCGGCGTGGGACTCAACGACGATCACCTTCTTGACGGTGATGCCCTTGATTTCCATGCCGAGAATCTTTTCACCCGCCGCGCGCGCCTCGGCCGGGCTCTTGACGACCTGGATGCCGCCCGCCTTGCCGCGGCCGCCCACATGCACCTGCGCCTTTACCGCCACCGTACCGCCATACCGCTCGGCCGCCGTCTGCACTTCGTCCGGGGTTATCGCCAACGCCTGCGGCGGCGCGGGAATCCCGTACTCCCGGAACAGCTCTTTGGCCTGATATTCGTGGATCTTCATGTATTCCGGATCCGATTCAAGACCTCCCGCACACACGCGCGGATGCCTTGCCACACCTCGTTGATGCCCGGTCCCAGCATATAGGCCGGGGTGGACACCACCCGATTTTCCTCATCCACGACCACGCCGGTCACCTCGCACGATTCGTGACGGGCGCCCATTTGTTCGAGAGCGTGCGCCGTATTCGTGTCCGTGCCGATGGTCAGTTTGACCCCGGGGATAAGTTTCGCAATCAGCGCGGGCGCGATGCACAGGGCACCGATCGGCTTGCCTGCCTGGTGCACATCCCGGATCACGCGTTCTACGTCGGCACGCACTTTCATTTCCGCCCCCGCCAGCGCGAAATCGCTCATGTTGAGCGCGGCTCCGAATCCTCCGGGCAGGATCAACGCGTCGAGGTCTTCGGCCTTTACTTCCGCGGCATCCCGGATCTCGCCGCGCGCAATGCGCGCCGCTTCGACCAGGACATTGCGCAGCTCGTCCATTTCCTCCCCGGTAAGGTGGTTGACCACCTTGCGTTGTTGGGCATTCGGCGCCATGCAGACGGCCTCGGCTCCCATTTCGTGGATCGCCAACAAGGTCAACACGGCCTCGTGAATCTCAGCGCCGTCCTGAACACCACAACCAGACAGCAATACCCCCACCTTTGCCATGATCCACTCCTCTCCTTTTGTTTCGATGCGGATACTTGTTTTCCCGGTCAACATATCCCCGTACTTCAACGGTCCGCAAGAAATTTTCAGACATTATCCATGGAGGGACGCGCTGCTGCGCGTCCTGGTCACGCGGAAGCGTGACCCTCCAGGAAGAGAATCGAAAGGAGAACCACGGATGTACACGGATGAGAAAGAGGGAAGCCACTATTAATCCGGCCAGCGGCAGGCTGCGGCTCCACACCCCGCGCCGTCTTCTCATAATGGAGGCCCGGCGCCCTCGCCGGGCGACTTCTCGTGTCGGGTTTAAGTGTACGATCAAGCATGCGGGGACTCCGACTCCCCCAAAAATCGATCCTTCACCTCCGGTCCGGGAACCATGCATGCATCACTTTTCCCAAACCACCGGTACCGGTTTCGCGCGATCCAATCGTACACCCTATCGCGAATCGGGCGCGGAACGACAATAAAGACATACAGCAACGGCCACAGTCTCCGCAGGCGCCGTGCCATACGCAGCGCGCCCGTGCTGCGCGTGTAGGCGCGCCCCCCCTCCAGCAGTATGAGCGTCTCCGAGGCCGCCTCCGCCAGCCCGGCTTGATCGGCGAGCGCCCGGCCGGGCGCGGATTGATAAGGCGCAAACCGGAACCGTTTTCGGGGATCGCGCCGGATAATAAAGTTCACGGCGCCGTTGCAGAGATGGCATTCTCCGTCGAACAGGATTACCGGCCCATTCTGTAACACCTTGGTCATGCGCGGATTCGTCGCGTGATCTCAACCAGCGCGGACACCACAAGGTTGACCTGTTTCCGCGCGGATTCGTCTTTCAGTACGCCCTTCTCATCAAACGCATTCATGGCTTTCGGTATGGCAACGTATTCGGGCAACACCAGCACGCCCAGCGCATTCAACACCCCGCGCACGTGAACCAGGCCGCGTTGTCCGCCGGCCGCGCCCGGAGACGCGCTCATCAGCGCGGCCGGCTTGCCTTTGAACACGTTGCCGGGATCGTCGTTTTTCATGGGCCGTGACATCCAGTCGATCGTATTTTTCAATACACCCGAAATCGAATGGTTGTATTCGGGCGCCGCCATCAGGAAGCCGTCGTGTTCCGCCGCCATCCTTTTCAGTTCCACGGCCTTTTCCGGAAGGCCCTCCGCCTTTTCCAGGTCGCCGTCGTACAGGGGCATGGGATACTCGCGCAGATCGATCAGCGTCACCTCCGCGCCCGCCTCCCGTGCCGCCGCGACGCCAAGCCGGACCAGTTTCTTGTTGAACGACGCCTCCCTTGTACTTCCGGCCAGGGCCAGAATGTTTATCGCATTACCCATTACATCCCCCATTCGGATTCGGTTCTGTTCCTGTTTCCTGTGTGTGTCGCATCGTAACAACAATCATGACACCTTCCGGGCATACACGAGAATCTGTATAATGCAGGGAAGCAGAACCAGGACGGGCGCCAGCGCAAGGACATGAATAAGCAGGCCGTTGGGCGGCTCTGCCGTATTCAGAGGAAGAAAGAATATCGCCCCGCCGACCGCCGCCAAGACAATTCCCCATTTTAGAAAGCAACGCCCCCCATACGCATTGATCTTGTACCAGTTGTCTTCCGATTCGAAGGCCTTCGGGATTCGCATCCCGTAGAACTTGTTCATCTTCACCTTGCCCCGAATCAACGGTATGGACACGATAATCATGACCACCGCGACACCTATATTAATCAGGCCCAAAAGAATATGATCATTCATGTTCCCTTTCCTCGCTTCCGGTTTTCCGCCGCAATCATCGTAGCATATACATCAAGCTCAAGTGGTGAAAAAGCCGGTTTCATTCATATCTCGCAATTTCCTAACACATTTCAAACAATTCCATGTATGCTCTACGGGTGTTGAACGGATACGGCAATTCAACAAGGAGCGTTTCATGGCGCGTAAACGCATTCTGGTGGTGGAGGACGAGGAGGATATCCAGGAATTGGTCCGGTTCAACCTGGCCAAGGAAGGCTATGAGATCACCCTGGTGGAGTCCGGCGAGGAAGGATTGGAATCGGCCCGAGCGGACAAGCCGGATCTCGTAGTGCTGGACCTGATGCTTCCGGGCATGGACGGGCTCGATGTGTGCCGGCAATTGAAGAACGATCCGCAAACCCAACATATCCCCGTCGTCATGCTTACGGCCAAGGGCGAGGAATCGGACATCGTGGTCGGCCTTGAGCTCGGCGCGGACGATTACATCACCAAACCGTTCAGCCCCAAGGTACTTGCCGCTCGCCTGAAAACCGTCCTGCGCCGCAAGGCCCGGGAACGCCCTGCGGATCAGTCGGTCATTCAAACGGGCGATTTACTGGTGGACCCGCAACGCCATATCGTGACCGTGAAAAACAAGCCCGTTGATCTGACCGCCACGGAATTCCGGCTCCTGCATTTTCTGGCCCGGCGCCCCGGCTGGGTGTTTACCCGCCAACAAATCGTGGATGCCGTGCGCGGCCCGGATTACGCCGTTACGGAGCGTTCCGTGGACGTGCAATTGGTCGGACTCCGCCGCAAACTCGGTTCGAGCGCCGATTGCATTGAAACCATACGGGGCATCGGGTATCGATTCCGGGAATAGATTCATGCGAGACACCACACGGTTATGGAAGTTCCCGGCAATCGGGCTGATCGCCGCCGTGTCTGTCTTGCTCCTCATGGCCTGGACGTCCGGTCGTTTGCTGGAATGGGTGCTGACCCGTGAAGGTGCGCTCGATCCCGATTTCATCCGGTCCGTCGTGAGCGGTCTTCGGGGACATCTACTGCTCATCGGATTTCCCGCCATCCTTTTGATCGTGGGATTCCTGGCGTGGATACTTCATCGCGAAAACCGGGACATCCCCCTCCCGCCGGAACCCGGCGATCTCCCGGACGATCCGGCCGATGTGAGGCAATTGCGCCAACTGGAAAAAATGCGGCGGGATTTTGTCGCCAACGTGTCGCATGAATTAAAGACCCCCATCACGAGCATCAAGGGATTCATGGAAACCCTGCTCGAAGGGAAAACCGACGACCCGGAAGACGTCCGGAGATTTCTCGGCATCATTGCCAAACAGGCGGACCGGCTGGACGCCATTATCGAAGACCTGTTGAGCTTGTCCCGCCTTGAACTCGAATACGAACGCGGCGACATCACGCTCACGCGGGAACGGATTTCAGACGTGCTGAAGGCCGCCATGCATAACTGCGCGGACAAGGCGGCCCCCAAGCGGATCCGCATGCAATTGGAATGCCCGGACCTCTTGAGCGCCCGCATAAACGCCCCCCTGCTTGAACAGGCGGTGACCAATCTGATCGACAACGCCGTCAAGTACAGCGACGAAGACCGGAATGTCGAGATCGCGGCCTCCGAAACCGGGAAGGAAGTGGTGATTTCCGTACGCGATGAAGGACACGGGATCGCCGAGAAGTATCTAACCCGGATCTTCGAACGGTTCTACCGCGTGGACAAATCCCGGAGCCGCAAACTGGGCGGCACGGGGCTGGGTCTCTCCATCGTCAAGCATATCGCCCAGGCCCACGGTGGCACGGTGTCGGTGCAAAGCGAACCGGGCCAGGGCAGTACGTTCAGCGTTCATCTGCCGAAATGAAAACAGGCCGCGAATAAATCGCGGCCTGTTTTGTTTGTTGGTTTTCTATTTCCGATTAGAACAGCATGCGCCATGCCGTATAGGCCGTGGTGCTCTCGAGTTTGCCCGCATCCGTGTTCTTCAGTTCAGCCACTTCGACGCCGATCATCAGCTTGTGCGCATGGCCGGACAGGTAATAATTCAAGCCCACATACAGAGCCTGGTATTGATCCCCCGCCTGCGGATCCACCCGGCTGACGACTTCGCCGTCGTCGCCCAATGTCTCGCGGACGCTCAACGACGGCACATCCCGCACATACCGGCCCGGCGCGCGAAGGCCGCGTTCCGCATCGGATTCCGCCTGTTCGTAACGAACCACCGCCTGAATCCGGTCGTTCACGAACAACGAAGGCATAATGTACCAACCCTTGGTGTCGTTGCCGTCCGAGTCCGCCAGGAAATACTCCCCGCGCAGATCGAATCGGCCGGACACGAAATGCGCACCACCTACAATGGCGTCGTCAAATCGCCCACCAAACTTGCCGGTCGGATCGTCGCTGTTCAGGTAGGTGGCCTGAACCAGAAGCCGGTTGCCGGCGCCCACGATGTCATCCAGCTTCAATCCCGCCATGGCATTGTACAGGTATTGGGCATCCGAACCGCCGGGGTTCCGGTTGTCGGAATCCGTATAGATACCGGCGCCGTACACCAGCTTGCTCCATTCCCCATCAAGCGCCGCACCGGTCATGGTACCCGGGAAAATGCTGTTGTTGATGAGGGTCCGCTCCACGGTCAGGATTTCCGCCGAGGAAGTATTTTCGTCGATACTGAACCACGGCTTATCGTACCCGATCTTGATATAAGCCGGCTTGTATGCGCGCCATTGCAGGAAGGCGGATCGCATGGCCAGGCTGGAACCCGGAATGAGAACACCTTCCAGTTCCGCGCGCACGTTGTCAAACAGCGTGCCGCGCAAGCCAAGCTGAACCCGCCGCATCTCGAAGGTGTGGAAGTCGTCGCTGCCTTCATTATTCTTCGCGTCCACATACCCGAACTGGGCCTGTACCCGACCGCGGATCTGAAGATCCTGCACCGCGCCGCTGGCGGGACGCACCGTGTAAGACGGAGACTGTTCCCGCAACGTGGCGGCCTGCTCGGCGGTAATCGCCTGGTTCTCTTCCAGCGTGTTCAACAGGGCGTCGTAGGTCGCCCCGGCCGTCGCCACGCCGACGGCTATCACGATCGCCGGCACCAGGCCGGCGTACTTTATATTTCGATTCCATTTCATATGCTCAACTCCTGTTTTGGTTGTGTTGAATCCGATACCTGTTTTCACTCGTTCGCGTTCTTCCCTCATTCCTCTCTATCGATCACCTCCCATGATTCCCTTTGCCTTTGGCCAACGACAACACGCGTCGTATTGGCAACACAGCATCCCGATCCGCTGTTTTAAAACCATCAGCGCAATGTGAGAAATTGATTTGTCCGCTGCCGGCTTCTTTCATCGAATTCTCACAATCCGGACATACGGAGCTAACGGCGCGCGGCCAGAGTGTGCGCGACAAAACAAGCATAAGGAGCACACATGGACAACATCAACATTAGAATCAATGCCGGGTTGGATCACCTGCTGCTTCGCCGATTGCGGGAAGTCATCGAGCCACGCGGGGTGATCAGCTTGTCCACCCTGGAAGTTTTTCTGAACAACGATGCGGCCACCATTCGGCGTCACCTGGATTACTGGATGAACGCGGGATATGTGGAGTGCTTGTTCCCCGAGTGCCATGCATCGCCCGAGATTATTGATTCCGGGACCATCCCCCTCTTTTACAAATGGTCGCGGGTCGATCATGACGGGGACGACGAATTGGACGGCGCGCCGCCGGTTCGTTCATCGGCGTGGCGCGACGGCTTAAAGGAAACCCGCATCCGTCGGTGGTGGCCGTGGCGCCGGCCGTATACGTGCCTGTGCCCGGAAAATCCAGCGCCTTGCTGAACCGTTTGGGAGGGAACCGGGAAAGAGAGAACAATCAGCCCATCAACAAGAACCGCGCGGATCAACCGCGCAACAACAGGAGGAGAAGAAATGAAGATACGAAATACTGTGTTGGCCCTGATCGCCGCCGCCGGGATATCCAGCGCCCCGGCGCAGGACCAAATCGTGATTGACGGATCCACGACAGTGGGACCGATCGGCAAGGCCTTTGCCGAGTACTTCATGCAGCACCATCCCGGCATCAACGTGGTGGTGAGCGAATCGGGCAGCGGCAACGGCGCCCGGGGTATCGTGAATAACTCCATCGATATCGGCATGATGTCGCGATTCATGAGGGAAACCGAATTCAAGGCCTGCGCCGATAACGGCGTCATGCCGGTCGCGCACGTCGTGGCGCTGGACGGCCTGCCGATCCTCGTGCATCCGAGCAATCCGGTGAGCGACCTGACGGTCGAACAGGTGCGAAAGATCTACACGGGCGAAATCCGGAACTGGCGTGAACTCGGCGGTCCCAATATGGCCATCGTCTTCGTGAGCCGCGACACCAACAGCGGCACGTACGAGACGTTCAACAATGTGGTCATGCAGGGCGAGACCATTCACGGAAGCTGCGAATATGTCGGCAGCAACGGCGCCGTTCGCCAGCGCGTGCAGACCACGCCGGCCGCGATCGGGTATGCCGGATTGGGATTCGTGGACGAAACCGTCAAGGCGCTGAGAATCAACGGGGTGATGCCGAGCGAGGCCACGGTGATCACCGGCGATTACCCGGTGGCGCGCGCCTTGTATATGTTCACGAATAAATATCCGGAAATGGGCACGCCCCTGTACCGGTTCATGACGCTGCATCTGACGCCGGAAGGCGAGGAAATTGTGAAGTCCATCGGGTTTGTCCCGGTGACACAGTACGGTTTCTAAACCGTTCGGAACGATGGAACCCGGCGCCCCCGCCTTCACGGCGGGGGCGTTTTTTTTGCCATGAACAGGTCGATGCCACTCATGCGCCTCTCTTTCCGTGTGTAACCCCTTTATTACGAGAATGTAGGGGCTTCGCTTGCGAAGCCCGGAAGAGGAGAACGCAAAGGCGCGAAAGCGGACAAAGGCGCAAAGAGGATAACCGGGCAGGGATCTATCGATCCGGTCTGTCACATCTCATGTTCCGGCGGGCCCGCCCTACCAATCCCAAATCCACCGCGAAATGGGTAGGGCGGTCGCGCTGCGACCGCCGGGGCAGATCGATCCTGCCTGTCGCAACCCGAAATCCACACTAGCGCAATTCTAACACAGCCCAAATAATCACCTTATCCGCCCGCGCAACAATGTCGCCGAACTTTTCAAAAGGGGTGTTCCGCGATGGTCGATATGGGAAACAGAAATCACGCGCCGGCCGATGATCTGATTTTAAGCGCCCGGGCCAACTTCCGCAGGAAAGCGGGGGCCTGGCTCGGGCAGGGTATTCTTTTTGCGATCACGTCCGTGGCGGCACTGGCTGTGCTGTTCATTTTCTATTTCATCGCGCGCGATTCCATCCCATTCTTCGCATCGCGCGGATTCGCGGAATTTTTTACGGACACCGCCTGGTATCCGTCGCGCGAACCGGGACATTTCGGCGCCTTGCCGATCTTCGTGGGCAGCGGACTCGTCACCCTCGGCGCGGTGTTCCTGGCCGTTCCGCTGGGTGTGGCGGCCGCGGTGTGCTTGAGCGACGTGTTGCCGTTTTCGGTGCGCCAGGTGGTCAAGCCGATCATCGAAATCCTGGCCGCCATCCCGTCCGTGGCCTATGGCTTCTTTGCCCTCGTGGTGTTTGCCCCCCTCCTGCAGGACGCGGGCAACAAGGTCCTGATGACCGCATGGTGGATCCTGGCCGGCCCCACCCTCCTGCTTCTCGTGATGGTGCTGGGGGACCTGTCCACGACGTGGGTCAAGAATGAGAAACACGTACGCGCCGCCCGAATCACGGCTACCCTGTTGATCGGCTGTGTCGCGGCGTATGTTCTGGTCGCCGGTGCGCGCTTCATGGGCGCGATTACCATCATCACCGGCACCAATGCGCTCAACGTGTCCGTGATTCTCGGCATTATGGCCCTGCCGACGGTGGTTAGCGTGTCGGAAGACGCCCTGCAAGCCGCCGGCCGCGAATTGCGCGAAGGCAGTTACGCCCTGGGCGCCACGCGGGCGGAAACCCTGTGCCGCACCATCCTTCCCGCAGCCAGCAGCGGTATCCTGGCGGCCGCCATGCTGGGCATCATGCGCGCGCTCGGCGAAACCATGGTTGTATGGATGGCGTCCGGAAATGCCGCACAGATTCCGGAACCGTTCTTCAACTACCTCATGCCGATCCGGACCCTGACGGCCACCATCGCGGGGGATATGGGCGAAGCCGACCATGTAACGGGATCCGACCGGTATCACGTCCTGTTCGCCATGGGGCTCTGCCTGCTGGCATTCTCCTTTATCTGCAACCTGATCGCCGAATGGTTCGTTGCGCGCCAACGGCGCAAACTGGGGGGTGAATGATGCGCCTGCAAACCCGGAAACTCCTTGATCGAGCCTTTGCCGGCGTGGGCGTCTTCGCCATCGTATTGATGGCCCTGGCCCTGATCGCGATTCTACTCCCCATTTTCCAGCGGGGCGCCGGCGCCTACGTGTTCCGGGCCACGGTGGAACACCGGCGACAGATGCTGGATCTCTTCGAGCGCGGCGATGAAGACGTCCTGGTTAAGGAAATGCAGAAAGCATTGGAGGCGCGACAACCCGTACTGGAGGCCCTGGCCTCCTACCGGGCGGATCAGTCCGAACGCCTTAACGAGGCCATCGGCGCCGCCGACCGCCTGGCACAGCGCGACGATCTGCTGGGACGAAGAATCGCGCGGGCCGTCGAACAACTGCGCCACACCGCGGATTTACGACAGCAGATTGACCGGCTGTCCCGCATCGAGCAATTGATGCGTCCGCAGAGCACGCCGGACATGACCGATGACCTGGACCTCATTCGGGACATCACAAGCGAACTGGAAGTGCAGGCCGCGCAGTACGGCGAACTGACCGAACGACTGCGCCAGTTGCTCGGGCCCCTTCCGGGAGACGAGCCGAGAATCCTGCCCCGCTTCCGGTATGGGCAGGCTCGTTGGGATCGGGCGCTTATCAAACAATCGCAACTGCTGTATATCGAGGAATGGGATTATTCGGATGCCTCGGCCATGGGGCGGAGAGTGTTATCTCCGCGGAGGGACTTGTTTGCGGATACCGCCTTGTATCCCTTATTCGAACACATCGAAAATGATCTAGAGGCCATGTTGCGGCCCCGCTGGACCTTTTATGGCCGCTTCCTTACCGATCACTCGGTGGACGCCCACTTTTTCGGCGGGATCGGGCCGGAAGCGCTCGGCACTTTTTACCTGACGCTCGGCGCCATGCTGTTCGCCGTGCCGCTGGGCATCATCGCCGCCATCTATTTTGCCGAGTACGCAAAACCCGGCCGGACCGTCAGCTTCCTGCGCTCCTGCGTCAGCACGCTGGCGGGCGTACCCAGCATCGTGTTCGGCCTGTTCGGCCTGGCGTTCTTTATTTACACCATCCGCGTGTCGCCGGGGAAAAGCGTGCTGGCCGGCTCGTTGACGCTCGGTCTGTTGATTCTGCCCACGGTCATTCGCGCCGCCGAAGAAGCCATTCTCGCCGTGCCGCGCGAGTACAAGGAAGCGGCCCTGGCGCTCGGGGCCGGGCGGTGGCGCACGGTCTTGACGGTGATCCTGCCCGCAGCCCTTCCGGGTATCCTGACCGGAACGGTCATCAGCATGGGGCGGGCCGCGGGGGAAACCGCGCCGATCATTTTCACCGCCGCGGTCAGCGTCGGAGTCGCCCTCCAGCCGACGGAGGTGTTCACGCAAGCGACGCCGGCCTTGTCCTGGAACATCTACAATCTCGCAACCGAGCATGAAGCCGTTGATGAAATCCGTCACGTGCAGTACGGCATGGTCACCACGCTGGTGGGCATCGTTCTGCTGCTGAACATCGCCGCCATCTGGATGCGCGCGCGCATCTCCAGGAAACTAAGGGGATAACTGCATGAACAACATACCCACTTCGGAATTCGCCGTACGCCGCCCACCGGCGGTATCGGTTAAGACTCCGAGAAACCCGGCACAGGCCGGAAACGGGAATCAATTAATGGCCGACAGTTTTTCTGTTTACTACGGCCCTTTTGAAGCAGTGAAAAAAGTCAGTTGCGCGTTTCCCGTCGGAGAAGTCACCGCACTGATCGGTCCCAGTGGGTGCGGGAAGAGCACGTTTCTGCGCGCAATCAACCGCATGAACGATTTGATCCCGTCCTGCCATGTGAAAGGGTTGCTGTATTTCGGAGGCAAGCGCATCTACGGACCCAAGCTGGACGTGACGGTGCTGCGCCGACGAATCGGGATGGTCTTTCAGAAACCCAACCCCTTTCCCAAGTCCATCTACGACAACGTGGCCTACGGACCGCGCCTGCATGCGTCCTGCAGCCGCCGCGACCTCGACGAACGGGTGGAGACCAGTCTGCGCAAGGCCGCCCTGTGGGATGAAGTCAAGGACCGCCTGCAGGCCAACGCACTCGGCCTGTCCGGCGGACAACAACAGCGGCTTTGCCTGGCGCGGGCCCTCGCGGTGAACCCCGAAGTGCTGCTCATGGACGAACCCACCTCGGCACTGGATCCAAAGGCCACCGCCGCCATTGAAGACTTGATCGACGCGCTGCGCGGGGCTTATACCATCATCATTGTGACGCACAACATGCAACAAGCCGCCCGCGTGTCAGACCTGACCGCCTTTCTATACGAGGGTTCGCTGATCGAAGTCGGTGCGACCTCTCAATTGTTCACCAATCCGAAAGAGAAGCGGACGGAAGATTACATTACCGGGCGATTCGGTTAATACAGGGGAATACCATGACCATTCACTTCATCAAGGAAGTCAACCTGCTCAAGGACATGATCCTGGAATTGAGCGGGCGCGTGGAGGATCAACTCGGACGGGCGGTGCGATCGGTGATGAATCGCGACGTGTCGGCGGCCCAACAAGTTTTGGAAGACGATCATGCCATCGACCAGAACGAAGTGGACGTAGAGGAGGAATGCCTCAAGATCCTGGCGCTGTATCAGCCGGTCGCCCATGATCTGCGATTCATCATCGCCGTTCTGAAAATCAACAACGACCTGGAACGGATCGGCGACCTGGCCGTCAACATCGCGGAACGGACCCTCTTTCTGTCCTCCCTGCCCACGGCTACCACTTCCTTCGATTTTCCGGCCATGGCCATGAAATCGCAGATGATGGTGCGGCAAAGCCTGGACGCCCTGTTGAGGCAGGACATCGACCTGGCCATCCGCGTGCGGGAGGCCGATGACGAGGTGGACGAGATGAACCGGGAGATGTATGAGCAAATCAAGCAGGGCATTCGCAAGGAACCGGACCGGGTGGACGCCTTGATCCACCTGTTGTCCATTTCCCGCCATCTTGAACGGGTGGCGGATCACGCCACCAATATCGCCGAGGACGTCATCTACATGATCAAGGGCGAAATCGTCCGGCACCGCCCGGAACCGCGGCTGGAATAGGGATTGATACAAAGCCCCCGGCGCCGTATGCTGTCGGATGGAGGGCCTAATCATGAGCGAACAGGAAATCGGCGTCGTCACGCATTATTTCGGCCACATCGAAGTCATGGCCGTGACGCTCACCGGCGAACTGGCCGTGGGCGACACCATCCACGTCAAGGGACACACTTCGGATTTCACGACCACCGTGAAATCCATGCAGGTGGAGCATGAATCGGTGGAAAAGGCCGGCCCGGGCGACCAGATCGGCATCCAAGTCCCGGAACACGCCCGCGAACACGACAAGGTGTACAAGGTTGTGGAGTAAACAACCCGCGGCATCCAAATTAAGCAGGGTGTGAAACATGTATCGCATGCGACCGGCGGGTGAGCGCCGGGAGGCCGTATGGTGGAAACAGGCTTCCCCGCCGTGAATATTATTCCATCCCCGCCGTCTAATATGCAAATGAGGACGACATTTGCCCACAACAGAAAGGATCCGATATGAAAAGGCTTAATGTGCTCATGATGGTGCTGGTGACGGCATGGGGCTTTTCGTTCACACCGCAAAGTCCGGCCGCCGATTCCGGAGACCTCATTTATCCCCGCGATGTCGGGGTCAAGGCCCGGGCCGAGCTGGGGTACGAAAACCTGCGGCGCGATGTGGAAATCACTTCCGTATCCGGCGATCCGGTCGAGACCTTCGACGCCGATGTGTTCTTCCTTCGCATGCAGACGGATGTCGGGCCGGAAGCCCGCATGGACTTCGACGTGGGCCTCATGGATTCCGGCCGAAGCCTGCGATGGTTCGGCGGCGTGGGCCTGCGGTTCCTGGCCTACCGGCACGAGGATTTCCGGGTGGGCACCTTCGCCCAGGTCCGCTATGCGCCCGACCTCAAGGGCCGGATCGACCTGCCGGGACAAGCGCGGACGGAAGTGGATCATGATTTAATCGAGGCGGACGCCGGGATCCTTTTCGGTTACCTGTTTCGACTCGGGGATCAGTTGACCATTACGCCGTACGCCGGTCCGGTGCTCTCGATTGTCCGGCTGGACGGCGATTACCGTTTGGACGGCGAAAGAATAGATTTCAGGGCCCGCGAGGACCATCTCTTCGGCGGCGCGGCGGGACTGGCCCTGCAGTTGCCCGGCCAGAACAGCATCCGGTTCGAAGGCCGCTACTTCGACGAATGGAGCGTCTCGGTCGCCGCGGCAATCACGTTCTGATGGCGGTTTTACTCTTGAACACCGCCGGAACGGATGCGAAGATGTTCGTTGTGATATCCGCATCAACCCCCTGGAACATAAGGAGAACGGTATGAACAGCGGTAAGGCCTTTGTGTGTTTCGCCACATGTGTTTGCTTCCTCGGATTCGCTCCCGTCACAGAGGCCGACGGAGTGAAACCGTTTCAGCTCTCCCTCGTTACCCCGTTGCAATTCCACGACCGCGACATGGATATCCATGGTTTGCGCATCAACCTGATATACGGCCAAAGCCGGGACATTGCGGGTCTTGATGTCGGGTTGATCAATCATGCGGGGGGATCCGTCTCCGGGTATCAAATCGGTCTGTTGAACCTTGTTGAACTGGACGTGTACGGAGTTCAGGAGGGTCTCATGAATTGGACCAAGGGCAATGTGACCGGCGCACAAGGCGGGCTGGCCAACTATACGGAGGGCCAAGTCTCCGGCGTGCAGGCCGGCCTGATTAATTACACGGATTCGCTGGCGGGCCTGCAACTGGGCCTGGTCAACCGGTCGGACTACGTCTCGGGCGTCCAGCTGGGCGCGCTCAATCTCACCCGAAATCTGGACGGTCTTCAAATCGGCCTCATTAACATCGCCACCGGCAAGGAAGTCTGGCAAGTCCTGCCGATTGTCAATTGGCATTGGTAGGATGAAGACGTGTCGGGATGGGCGTATCGCGTGTCGGGGCGCGCACCACCCCTCTCGACACGCGGTACCCGACACCCCCCATAGCCCCCTTGCCGCGCGTCGTCGTTGATGAGCAACAGATCGCCCGTTTCGCCGCACGGAATGGTTTCAACAGGCATTCCGGGCCGTCGCGTCCGAAATCCTGTCCTTGTCATCTCATCGACGCCGAGGTACAATCGATCGCTTGTACTTAATATCATGAGCGATTCACCCATCCCACAAACGGTCCGTCGGATCCTCGAATGCCATACCCGTGAAAGCGGCGGTCTTTTATCCATTCTTGAGGAGATCCAGGACGAATACGGGTATCTACCCGAAGAGGCGTTGCGCGCGGTGTCCGACGAAACCGGGCGGCCTCTCGTGGACATTTATGGGGTGGCCACCTTTTACCGCTCGTTCAGCCTTAAACCGCGCGGAAAACATGTCATCTGCGCATGCCTGGGCACGGCGTGTCATGTGCGAGGCACGTCGGTCATCGTGGAGGAGCTGGAACGCCAACTCGGCATCAAGGCGGAGGAAACCACACCGGACAACGAATTTACATTGGAAACGGCCAACTGCCTGGGTGCTTGTGCCTTGGGCCCGGTGGTCGTGGTGGACGGACATTATTATTCCAAGGTTAGAAAGTCCCATGTCGCGCGCCTGATTGAAGACGCCCGCACGGGGATCCGCCGCGAAACCGGGGAACCCGAAACGGAGCACCGGGATGGGACCGTCGAATCCGGACGGCCGGAAACGCCGGGCCGACTGGATACCATCGAGCAGTTCCACACCTTGAGGGCCCGTTTGCGCGAGGCGAACGATCCGGAACAACCCACGATTATTATTCCCGCCGGTACCTGCGGACAAGCCAGCGGCGCCAACGCGCTGATCCACGCGGCGCAACGCGAAATCGGAACGCGCGGACTCGAACAACGAATTTCTTTGCGTGTGACCGGCTGTCACGGATTCTGCGAAATGGAGCCTTCCGTGTTGGTGGAACCCGGCGGCATCTTCTATCCGAATGTCGATGAAAAGGATATCCCGCGTATCATCGGGGCGGCGCTCGACGGGAAAGTCCTGACGGACCTGTGTTTTGAAGATCCGGTGACGGGTGAGCGCGTGGCGCGTCAGCGCGATGTGCCTTTTTTCAGACACCAGCACAGGGCCATCATGGGACAGAACGAGAAGATGGATCCCGTGCGTATCCACGACTACATCGCCCACGACGGTTATTCGGCCCTGGCGGACGTCCTGGCCCAAAACCGGCCGGAAGGGGTGGTGTCGGAAGTGCAGGAGTCGGGTTTGCGCGGCCGGGGCGGCGCCGGTTTCTCAACCGGCCTGAAGTGGAAACTACTGGCCGCCCAACCCGGTCCCGGCGGCAAGTACCTGATCTGTAACGCCGACGAGGGCGATCCCGGCGCCTACATGGACCGGTGCGTGCTCGAAGGAAATCCCCACAGCATCATCGAGGGCATGATCATCGGCGCCTACGGAACCGGCGCAACCAACGGCGTGGTTTACGTGCGCAACGAATATCCCCTCGCGATCAAGCATCTGACGGCCGCTTTGGAGCAGGCCCGTGAACTCGGATTCCTCGGTGAAAACATCCTGGGTTCCGGTTTCTCCTTTGACATCCGTCTGTCCAAGGGCGCCGGCGCCTTTGTTTGCGGGGAGGAAACCGCGCTGATCCGGTCTATCGAGGGGAAAATGGGCGAACCCCGACAGCGGCCGCCGTTTCCCATACAAAAGGGCGTGGACGGCAAACCCACGGCGATCAACAACGTCGAAACGTGGGCCAATATCCCCCTGATCTTTCGCATGGGGGCCCAAGCATTCGCACAGGTCGGCACAACGGGCAACTCGGGCACCAAGATCTTCAGCCTTGTCGGCAAGGTCAGGAATACCGGCCTCGTTGAGGTGCCCATGGGCATGACCATCCGGGAGATCGTCCACGACATCGGTGGCGGTTCGACGGGCAAGGCCCGCATCAAGGCCGTGCAAACCGGCGGTCCTTCGGGCGGCTGTATTCCGGCGGAGAAATTCGAACTGCCCATCGATTACGACAGCCTTGCGCAGGCGGGCTCGATCATGGGTTCCGGCGGCATGATCGTCATGGACGAAAACACCTGCATGGTGGATGTCGCTAAATACTTCATGAACTTCCTCAAGGACGAGTCCTGCGGAAAATGTTTCACCTGCCGCAAGGGAACCCAGCGCATGTACGAGATTCTCGATGACATTTCCCGGGGCGCAGGCACACCCGATTCGCTGAACCTGCTCGAGGAACTGGCGTGGGTGGTCAAGGACACCACCATGTGCGGGCTCGGCCAGACGGCGGCCAATCCCGTGTTGAGCACACTCCGCTATTATCGCCATGAGTACGAGCGGCATATCCACGACAAGCGATGCGACGCCTTCGTCTGCGGCGAACTCGTCGGCGCTCCCTGTCAAACGGCCTGTCCGGTCGGTACCGAGGCCTGGCGGTACGTGGCCCTCATTGAGAAAGGGCGGTTTGAGGAGGCCTATCGCGTGATCCGCGAACCCAATCCGTTCCCCTCGGTGTGCGCGCGGGTTTGCGGCCATACATGCGAATCCCGCTGCCGGCTGGGCACGACCGGCGGCGATCCCGTGGCCATCCGCGCCCTGAAACGATTCATTACGGAGCACATCGATCCGTCCGTGTATCAACCGCCCCGCTTCCGCCGGGAGAATCCGGAAACCGTGGCCATCATCGGCGCCGGCCCGGCCGGGTTGACCGCGGCCCATCAGCTTTCCCTGCTCGGCTACAAGGTCACCGTGTTCGAAGCCGGCGCGGAACCGGGCGGCATGTTGATCAGTTGTATCCCCACGTATCGCCTCCCGCACGAGGTCGTGCGCCGGGAAATTGCCGAATTGCTGGATGACAACATCACGCTTACATGCAACACGGCGCTCGGCCGCGACATGACGCTGGACGGCCTGTTCGAACAGGGATTCCAGGCGGTGTTTCTCGCCATCGGCGCCGATAAGAGCTGGCCGTTGGGCGTCGGGGGCGAAGACCGCCGGGGCGTGTATTCGTCCATGGATTTTCTCAAGGCGTTCAATTTGCGCGGCGAGGAACTGGCCACCGGCCATGTGGGCGTGATCGGCGGGGGCAATTCCGCCATCGACGCCGCGCGCATCGCCGTCCGGCAGAAGAACGTCAAGAGCGTGACCCTCTATTACCGGCGTACCGATCAGGAAATGCCGGCCTACATTGACGAAGTGGACGCGGCGAAGGAAGAGGGCATCACCCTGCATACCCTGGTATCACCCGTCAAAATCCGGCACATCGAACAGGCGCAGAAAGAGGGCGTGAAGGTACAAGATGCCGTATCGCCCGTAAAAATCTATTCCGAAGCGGGACGACTCACCGGTATCGACCTGGTCAAGAACCGCCTGGGCGACGTCGATTCAAGCGGAAGGCGCAAGCCGGTGCCCGTTTCGGACAGCGAATTCCATGTTCCGCTGGACACGCTGATCGCAGCGATCGGCGAACAGCCGGACAGCGACGGCTTCGACGACATGGGCCTGGTGATCAACCGGGACGGGACCGTAAAAGTGGACCCGGAAACCCTGGCCACCGGCCGGCCGGGCGTTTTCGCGGGCGGGGACCTGGTGTCCGGGCCGAGCATGGTCGTGGATGCCATCGCCCACGGACAGAAGGCCGCCGCCATGATCGACCGGTACCTGCGCGGCGCGGACATGAAGGTAACACCTTCGATTATGCATCCGAAGACCTATGTGGGGCCGTGTGAAAACGAGGAAATGACGGAAGTCGCGCGGGTCGCCCTGCCCGTCCTGTCCGCCGAATCGAGAAAGAAGAGCTTCGCCGAGGTTGAAGGAACGCTCTCTCCCGAGCAGGCCCGCTGTGAAGCCCGGCGGTGCCTGAGATGCGACCTGCTGTTCACGCAACGCCGGGAACGCGAACCGGAACCGGTCGGGGTCAGGGAGTCGCAGACATGATCACACTCGAAATCAATGGATTGATCACCTCCGTCGAAGAGGGCACAACCGTGCTGGATGCCGCACGGGGCCTGGGATTTCCGATTCCGACCTTGTGCCACATGGAGGGCCTTTCGCCCTACGGCGCCTGCCGGTTATGCGTGGTGGAAATCGGCGAGGGTCCCCGGGCCAAGCTGGTTTCCTCGTGCACGTATCCGGCGGAGGAAGGGCTCAAGGTGCGCACGGCCTCAAACCGTGTCCTGCGGGCGCGGCGGGTCATCCTGGAACTCCTGCTGGCCACCTGTCCCCAATCCAAAATCATCCAGGACCTGGCCTCCGAATACGGGATCCGACGGCAACGGTTTAAACAGGAATACGACGACTGCATACTCTGCGGACTTTGCGTGCGCATGTGCCAGGAGCAGATGATGGCCGGGGCGATCGGTTTTCGCGGCCGGGGCGAAACACGAAGCCTCGGCACGCCGTTCGATGTCCAATCGGAGGTCTGCCGCCTGTGCGGCGGTTGCATTTATGTATGCCCCGCCTGCCAGCTTCGCTGTACCTACAACCAACCGGAAAAGGCCGTGTGCGGAGGGTGCGCCAACCTGCCGCCGCCCTGCGCCGAAAAGGAACCATTTGACGATATGATGTGCTACATGGACCCCTGTGTGGCCTGCGAGATCAAAAAGAAGGAATGAACCATAAGGAGTTGACCCCATGTCCGCTACACTCTCAAAAATCAACGCTTCGGCCGCCACCCTGACCAAAAACCGGACCGAAGGATCCGTGTCACCCGCCTCCGGTATGTGCGTTACCTGCGTGGACGGGTGTATCGGTATGTGCGAAATCGGGAAATCCGCCTACCGGGGGCATGAGGTCATTTATCCGCAACCGTTCGGCGTGATCACCACCGCGGCGGACAAGGAGTATCCCGTTGATTACTCGCACTTCAATATCATGGGCACCGCGGTGGGCGCTCACGGCGTTGAAGCCGACAGCGACAAGGCCATCTTTCCGGCTGTGGATCTGAACGTCACTTTGGGACATGACAACGGCCTCAAGTTCCGCTTGCCGTGGATTATTCCCGGAATCGGATCAACGAATATCGCCAAGAACAACTGGGAAGGCCTCGCCATTGGAACGGCATTGGCCGGAACCGGCCTTACCATCGGGGAGAACGTAGTGGGCATGGATCCGGAAGCGGTCATCAAAAACGACCGCGTGGTCGACACGGTGGATCTCAAGCGCCGCGTCAAACTCTTCCAGGATCATCAGCGGGACGGGTACGGGGCGATCGTCGTGCAGGCCAACATCGAGGACACGCGTCTCGGCGCGCAGGAATATGCCATTGAGAAACTGGGCGTGGAATGCATCGAGCTTAAATGGGGGCAAGGGGCGAAGAATATCGGCGGCGAAGTCAAGATCTCGGATCTGGCCACCGCCCAGCTTCTGCATGCGCGCGGCTATATCGTGTTGCCCGATCCGACGGACGAAGATGTGATCGCCGCGCACCGGCGCGGCGCGTTCAAGGAATTCGAGCGCCATTCGCGCGTAGGCATGGTCACCGAGGAATCCTTTGCGCGGCGCGTGGAGGAACTGCGCGACGCCGGGGCGAAATATATTTTCCTCAAGACCGGCGCCTTTCGACCCGCCGACCTGGCCCGCGCGGTTAAGTTCGCATCCCGGTACAAATTGGACATGTTGACGGTGGACAGCGCGGGAGGCGGTACGGGCATGAGTCCGTGGCGCATGATGAACGAATGGGGCATGCCCCCCGTGTACATCCATTCCCTGCTCTACCAGTATGCCCGGCGACTGGCCGAAAAGGGAGAAACCCTTCCCGCGCTCACGGTGGCGGGCGGTTTCACGTTCGAGGACCAGATTTTCAAAGGGCTTGCCATGGGCGCGCCGTACGTAAAACTGGTCGGCATGGCGCGTGGCCCCATCGCGGCCGCGATGGTCGGGAAAACCATCGGCCGCACGATCGAGAATCACCAGGTTCCGGTATACATCGAACGCTTCGGCACGCATAAAGATGAAATCTTTGTGACGGCGTCGGAATTGCGTTCGGAACTCGGCAACGAGGAATTCGAAAAAATTCCCACCGGCGCGCTGGGTCTCTATACCTATTACGAGCGGCTCGCCCAAGGCTTGCGCCAACTCATGGCCGGTAGCCGGAAGTTTGCGCTCCCGCATCTTGACCGTAGTGATCTGGCCGCCCTGACGCGCGAGGCCGCGGACGTGAGCGGAATCACGTACATCTCCGATGTGGACCGCGAAGAGGTGGAACAAGTCTTGGGCGGGTAGGGCGGGGCCGCCTTGTCACGGCGTAGCTTCCGAGCGAAG